>JADJCA010000024.1 GCA_016703425.1 Myxococcales bacterium | reverse complement strand
GATGCGCTCATGGCCATGGGCGAGATCACGTGGCGCGGCGTTGAAACGCTTGGTGCCGGCGACGGCCGCATCGCGCTCTTCCTCACCGATCACGAAGCGGCGCTCGGCCGGCCCAACCCGTGTGAGCTGACGGCGCTGGCTGCCAAGGTGCAAGGCGTCCTGGGCCGACGCGGGGCGCTCTTCTTCCACGAGCTCTCGCGGGAGCTGCCGGGCTACCCCGGCGAACTGGCCGACGCGTTGTGGGAACTCGTTTGGGCAGGGCTCGTTCGCGCCGACACGCTCGCCCCCTTACGAAGTCGCCTCGCGCTTGGTGCCGCGAAGGTCGCCCGACGCTCAACGGCGCGGAGCGGGCCGCCGGGAACCGAAGGCCGCTGGTCTCTTGTCGAGCCAACGGTTGCCGACGCTGGAGCCGCCCCCACGGAGACGGAGAAGCGCTTGGCCCTCGCCCGCTCGCTCCTGGACCGATACGGCATCCTGACGAGTGGCGCCGCACACGCCGAGGGACTCGAAGGAGGTTTTGGCGCCGTCTACGAGGTCCTTCGGACGATGGAGCAAAGCGGCCGCGTGCGACGCGGCTACTTCGTCGCCGGCCTCGGCGGCGCGCAGTTCGCCGCCCCCGGTGCCGACGATCGCTTGCGCGCGCCCAGCGGCGACGACGAGGGTCGGCCCACTACGGTGGTCCTCTCGGCGGTCGATCCGGCAAACCCTTACGGCTCCATCTTGCCGTGGCCAGGCGCCACTTCTGGCGACGAAGGCCGCGGCCGACCCTCGCGCGTCTCCGGCGCGAAGGTCGTCCTCGCCGGGGGGCGTCTCGTGGGCTTTGTGGGGCGCAGCCTCGAGACGTGCGTCACGTTTTTGCCCGACGACGAGCCGATGCACAGCCAATGCGCGGCGGCGCTCGCCGAGGGCCTTGCGCGCGTCCAGCGAGGCGGCGAGCGTCGGGCCATCTTGCTTTCGAGCATCGACGGCGCTCCCGCAAAGGGTTCACCGCTCGCGCCGGCCCTCATCGCCGCGGGCTTTCAGCAGGTCGGCGACGGCTTCGTCTTGCGGCGGCGGTACGTCGATGGCGGTGAGGCCGATGTGTAGAGGCCATGCCTGAGGGCGACACGCTCTTTCGCGCGGCGCGGAGCCTCGACGCCGTACTCGCGGGGCGACGAGTCGCCGCATTTCGCTCGTCGCTCGGCGAACGCGTCGACGATGGCCGAGTCGGCAGGGCCATCGAGCGCGTTCGTTCGCGTGGAAAGAACTTGTTCGTGGTCTTCGAGGACGGGTTTTCGCTCCATGTGCACCTGGGAATGCAGGGCGCCTTTCGCATCGCCACGCGCGAGGCGCCGCGCCCACTGCCAAGGGATGCCGCGCTCTTCTTGGAGGTCGACGACGGCACGCGCGTGGTCTGCGTGACGCCCTCGCGACTCGCCTTGCTCCGCGGCGACGAAGCGCGGCAGGCGAGCCCCTTTGGTACGGCGCCACTGGAACCGGGGCCGGACTTGCTTGCGGCGACCTTTTCCACGGAGACCGCGCTCCCGGGCTTCCGTGCAAGAGCGACGGACCCCATAGGCGACGTGCTCATGATGCAGCACGTGGTCGCCGGCATCGGCAACGTCTACAAGTCCGAGGTCTTGTTCTTGGAGAAGGTTTGGCCCTTCAAGCTGGTGGCGGAGCTCGATGACGCTGCGATTGGCCGTGTGCTCATTCGCGCTCGAGACCTCCTCCGAAGAAACGCGCTCGCGGCATCCGGGGTACGCGTCACGCGCGCGCGCGACGGCGGCCGTCACTGGGTCTACCGCCGAAGCGGCAAACCGTGCTTCACCTGCGGCCACGGGATCGCGATGAAGCGTCAAGCAAACGGTCGCTCCACCTATTTTTGCAGCGCGTGCCAACGCCCATGAGCGGTCTGCGTTCCAAGAACGCTGCGTCGGCCAGGCGGACGTCTACGGCGCTCGCCACGGACCGAGAGACGTGAGCGGAATACGCACGATGTTCGCTAGACCGTTCTCGTTCCCAAGTGCAAAGAGCTCGTCGCACGTCACAAGGAGCGGCTGCGTCCAGGTCCACGAACCGCCTAGATTGAGGAGCGCCGCGTCGTACCCATCCGCGACGCGGAGCACCTGTATGCCGGTAGCGGTCCCACCGTCGCCGAGCGGATAGGCCCCCGGCGCCCAGGCTGCATAGCCGCAGCCCACCTTGAAGGTCGACCCGGCAACGCCGTACGGCGAGATGTCCGACCGCAGGCTCCGGGCGACGATTTGCCCCGGGTCGGTAACGAACGGCGCGGTCTTGGCGGTGACCACCGGAAACAGCGGTGAAGAGGTTCCGAGCCGCCCCGAGCCCTCGAGCCAAACCATGTCTTTGCCGTCGGTCCCGAGGTTGGCAGCGCCTTTGGTGGTGTCGGCACCGAACGTCAGAAAATCGCGCGAGCCACCGGCGCGCGTCCAGACCTTGTGCTTCATGGCCCAGAGTGAACTCGAACTCCAAAAGATCGCGTCTCCCACTGGAAAGACGAGACCCGGCGCCCCCTCGTCGGTCGGCCCGAGGAAGGTCGGAGTGGTGTCTGGCGCGAGCCAATCGTGAAGGGTCAGCTTGCCGTAGAGGCGGATCAAGCCAGCGGAGCCCGCGAGGTCCGCTGGCCCGGCAGGATCGGACGTGAGGACTCGAAGCGCAATGCGCGGGCCTCCACCGTCCGCCAACTCTCCGACGATGGCCGCGTAGCCGCGTGCTTTCCCGTCTGATAGGTTCTCGACAAGCGTGTATGAGTAACGGTCCGACGCGGTGTTGTAGGGGTACGGGACGCACCGGGCCGCAGGCGGGTTTGCGTCCTGCCGCAGCGCCGCTAGAACCCGTGTGTCTGGGTCTGCAACCAGCCGGAAGATGTATCGCCCCGAGCCACGCGCGAACATGAGGAGCGGGGTACCCGCGCTGCTCCGTCCGCCTTCGGCGAGCGGAACGATGTGACCCAACCCCGGTACCGTCGACACCGGCCAAGCCGTCTTCATCTTGCGGCAACCGGCGAGGGCATTGCCGCAGGGCTCCCACTCGATCGGTTCGGGCCACGCCGCCGGCGTCCGCGGCACGTCGATTTCGCAGTCTTCTGGCGCACCGGGCAAGTGCACCCAATCACCAGAGGCTGCCGCGTCTCCACCGGCGTCTGAGGCTTCCGAGACCTGCACGTCACGCACCGGTTGTGCGTCGCTTGCGTCTGCCCCCGTCGGCGTGAGTCCGGCGTCGTCGTCACAGCTCGCGATCACCCTCGCGCCAAACGGCGCCGCGATCATCAACACAACGGCCCAGCCCGGGCGCATCAGAACATCTCCGCCAACGAGAAGCTGCCGGCCGTTCCACGAAGGGTGGACAGCCGCTCCGTCTGGTTGTTGTCCTTGAGCAGCGAGTAGCCGTTCTCGTCAGCGACGGGGGTCATCGTCAGGCCCGGCTCGTCGCGAGAAATGGAAGAAGCGGTCGCTTGGCCCGACGCGTTGACGACGAGCTTGGCCAGCTTGGCGCCGCCGCCGTTCGCCTTCGAAAAGAGCAACACCTTTCCGTCGCGGTCGAGACTCAGTCCATACCGAGCGTACGTGTTCGTGAACGTCCAGACACCGCCGAGGGTCGCCACTCCCGTCGCGGGATCAATCCGGTAGAGGAGGGGCCGCGTTCCACCGTTCGTGCCGAGGACCCAAAGCCGCTTGTCGGCGAAAGAGTACGTGGCCGCGAGCACTTGGCGAGCGTTGAACCCAGCAAGTGGAACCTCGCTCCAGGTTCTGCCGAGCGGGAGGAACCACAGATCCGTGAGACCCGTCCCGGCGGCGTCCGTTCCCCCGAGAAGGAACAATCCGCCCGCCACGCGGGAATACACGACAGTCGGGTTGGTCCGCGCCGGTGGGCCGAACGCCGATGCCAGGAATGGGAAGAGGCCGGCTTCGGTCCCACTCTTCAGCAGTCCGTTCTGGCTCACGACGAGCTCGTCGACCTGATTGCCGCTCGAACGGATCGACACGGCCTCGACGATGGCCTTGTTGCCAAGGCGGCGATCAGGCTCGACGGCGCTCACGAGCAGCGAACTCGTCCCCAGGATGGTCCGGGCCGCCGCCGTGCTGAGCGACGTGACGTCGAGAGCCGTGCCATCTCGCTCCAATGCGAAGACGTTGTTGTCGAAGGTCGGGCGCGCGACGAGGATGCGCGTCTCCCAGAGCCGCTGGCGCTCCCAGGGGTCCGGCAAGGTTCGCCAGAGGGCGATACGACGGTAGTTGCCCACGCCGGCGATCACGAAGCTCGTGGGCGAGTCGGGCCTCAGCGTCTCGTGGTGGTTCGCGAGCTCCGTACCGTGCACGCCCACGAAGGCGCCGTTGGCATCGTTGGCGTGTGCCGCGTCGCTCCCGATGAGGCTATCGGCGTGGGTCCAGAACACGCCATCGAGGCACGTGCCCGCGGGTGAGGCGGTGATGCAGCCCGTATACCCGTCGGCGGGCGGGACCTTCGCGGGGGCGGTCTGCCAGAACGTGTTGTCCGCGACGTAGTCCCAGCGCTCCGTCGTCGTGGCGCTTGGGTACGGCACCGCCCACGTAGCGCCGCGGGCCGTGAGCGAACCGGCGACGGTCATCGTTACGCGATGGTACGGCCGTGTGGCGTCGGCCGTTTCTGCGGTGGCACTCGGGAAGTCAACAAGTCTGGCGTCACGCATCGATCTGATGGCGTCGAGACACCGGAATCCGAGGTTGAGGTTCGACTGACAGAAGCGCGCGCTCGTCGCGACGTTCCCCGCGGGGTGCGCGAAGGTGACGGCCGGGGGACCGACAACGCTGGCGTTCGCCACCTCGGGACCGCGGTAGCTGACGCTGAAGCTCTCCCGTATCTTTCGACCCGAACACGCGAATCCGAACGTGGTGGAGCCGCTGCACGTGCCCTGAAAGCCACCGAGCACTGCCCCGCCGACCGAGCGGGCATCAGGGCAAGGCACCGGATCGCAAGCATCGCCCAACGTTGCGACGGACTGGCCCCGCTGCTGCGCAGCTAGCTCCGAAGCCTCGTTGCAGTTGTCCTGCGTGGGGTTGTAGACACGAGGGCAGTTGTCGACGCGCCGAGTCGCTTGCTGCCACGAGCACAGCACGGGGCACTCGCCATCCTTGTCGAAATCGTTGTCCGGATCGCACGGGCAGTCCTGGCAAGCGTCGCCGACGCCGTCGTCGCCCCGGTCCGCCTGAGTGGGATTGAAAACGAAGGGGCAGTTGTCGTGCGCGTCGTCCCAGTGGTCGCAATCACGGTCGCGCGTGGTGTTGCACGCCCCAACGTAGTCGACTTCCCCGTACCAGCGCGGAACAGACGTCGGATGCTGCGCGCGCCACCGCGAAAACCGATACCCGTCGTGGGTTCGATCGACCACGTTGTTTGCGAACCACGTGGCCACGGTCGGCGTCGTGACATCCGCGTACCACGCGTGGTCTTGCCCTGCCGTGCTGATGGTGACGGCCGAATGCACGCCGATGACTTCGCGGGGTCCGCCCGCCTGGCGCACGATGAACGCGGGACCCCCAGAGTCACCGCCGTCCAAGACGACCCCGCTTCCACCGACGTTGTATCGCAGATCCCACGCGCCACCGCCGCCGGCCAGGCGCGCCTCGTAGCTGACGCGGCGTGGTGCCGTGAGTGGGTTGACGGACCCGCCAAACCCGGCGAGTCCCATCTGCACCGTGAAGGTCGCGACATCCCCAACCCACGTCGCCGGAACCGGCGCAGACGCAGGCCGAACGCTCCTCGCCTCAAGGAGCGGCTTCCACTGCGAGTCGGTGAGGACGGCGGGGTTGATGCGAACAACCGCGTAGTCGGTCGCCACTTCAACGTTCGGATCCACGGGCGTCGCCAACGGCGAAAGGGTGTCGAGCATGGCGCTCGAAGGTAGGGACATGATGGTCGTCCCGTCGCCCCTCTTCAGGATCACGGGCGGCGACTGGCCCCAGGGAGGCGGGGTCCGGCCTACCTCTCCGTAGATGCAGTGGCGCGCCGTCAGTACCGCGGTTGGCGTGATGAGAGTGCCGGAACAGACGCCGACTCCGTCCGTGAGGTTGACGATCGCCTGCGCCTCAAGCGAAGCGTTGTCGACAACCGCAGCGCCGCCGTGAATGGCTTCCGCCAAGGACCGCGCTTGGCCTCGAGGCTCGTCCGATGCGACGGAGCAGCTCAGGGGCGCCAGTAGGGAGAGAGAGAGAGAGAGAGACGTCTTTCGCATCGGACCCCGCCAAAGAAGTAGACAGCGCGAGCACTCGCAGGGCAATGACCTGGGGTGCCGCAGAGGAGATTTGAGGACGAGCAAAGGCGACGTGGCGGGAGATGTCTTCCGGGAGCGCCTTGCCAACGCCCATGAGCGCCTCGGCCTTGCCCGCGACTCGCCCCTTCGCGGCGCTCAGCTGGATGCTCCTCGCATCGCTGCTCTTCTCCGTCATGAACCTCTTGGGACGCGTCGCCGGCTCCGGCGGCGCGCACTGGGCCATGGTCGGCGCCGTTCGCGCCTTCGCGGGGGCCGTCATCGCGTTCCTGGTGCTCCGCGCGCAGAAGGCCGAGCCGCCCCGCGTGAGCTCGCCGCTCCTCTGGGTTCGCAGCGGCTTCGGCACCGCCGCGATGGCCCTCACGTTCTACGTGCTGGCACGCACCGACATCGCCCTCGGCGACGCCGTCACGCTCTTCAACCTGACGCCGGTCTTCGTCGCGTGTTTCGCGCCGCTCGTCTTGCGCGAGCGAAGCGGTCCCATCCTGGCGATCTCGGTCTCCGCGGCCCTCGTTGGAACGTTGCTCGTCATCAAGCCGCCTTCACTCTTCGCGCACGACGGGCCGCGGCCGAGCACGGCGCTCGTCGCCGCCGCCATCGGCGCTGCGCTCTTGGCGTCGTTCGCGATGTTGGCCTTGCGCCGCATCGGACCGCGCGAATCGACGGCGGGCATCGCGCTTCACTTCTCCCTGACGGCCACCGTGGTCTTGGGCTCCCTCGCGATCCCCTCGTTCGTCATGCCCCATGGTCGCGAGCTCTCGGCGATGGTCGTCGGAGGCGCGTCGGCGGGCCTGGCCCAACTCTGCATGCCGCGCGCCTACATGCTCGAGCGAGCCGCCCTCGTGGCGACCTTCGGGAGCGCGAACGTCGTCTTCACGGCGCTCTTCGGGGCGCTGCTCTTGGCGGAATTTCCCGATCGGCTTGCCGTCATGGGCATGGCGCTCATCGTCGCCGCGGGCGCCGTCTTGGCGCGGACCTCGGGCCACGCGAAAGAAGCTGCACCATGAGCCACCCGCGCTCCGACGCCTTCGTCGCGGAGATTCGCGCGGAGTTTCCCTCGTTCGCGATCCGGGACAAGCGCACGAGCACGCTCCAGCGCATCATCGGTCGCGCGCTCTGGCTCATCACGTTCGGCGGGATGAAGACCTACCTGACGCACTACCACACCGTCCTCTTCGGCACGCTCTGGGTGCCGGACTCGTGGCCGCGGATGGCCGACGACGATCGCTACGTGCTCCTGCGTCACGAACGCGTGCACCTTCGTCAGCGGCGCCGCATGGGCGACGTCGCCATGGCCTACGTGTACCTCGTCCCCATCGCTCCGCTGGGCCTCGCTTACGGTCGCGCTCGCCTCGAGTGGGAAGCCTACGAAGAGACCTTGCGCGCCACGACGGAGGTCTACGGCATCGAGGCCGCGCGCTCGCTCCGTGCCCACATCGTGGAGCGCTTCACGGGGCCCGACTACGGCTTCATGTGGCCGTTCCGCAGAAGCGTCGAGCGCTGGTTCGACGAGGCCATGGCGCGAATCGAGCGACCCGAGTCCGAGCAGCCTGAGGTTGACGGAGAGTGACATGGCGAGCCACGCCGGCTAGCGTCTCCTCGTGGCCAAGCGCCCCCTCTCCGACACGCTCTTCGCGATCCTCTGCGTCGCCACGACGGGCCTCTTCGCCCAGACGATCCATGTCGTTTTCAACCGCGCGCCGGTCGAAAAGACCATGGGCATCGTCCAGAAGATCTTCTACTTCCACGTGCCGAGCGCCTACGCCATGTACCTCGGTGCGACGGCCTGCTTCGTCGGCTCGGTCGGGTACCTGCTCCGGCCAACGCCGGCGCGCGACGCGGTTGCCCGTGCCGGCGCCGAGCTCGCCGTGGCCTTTGGGGCCATCGTGCTGGTGACCGGCGCCCTATGGGGAGCGAAAGCCTGGGGCTACTACTGGACGTGGGATCCGCGGCTGACGACCTCGCTCCTCTCGGTGCTCATCTACGTCGCCTACCTCGTCTTGCGCGCGTTCTCGGGCGACGGCGAGGGTGAGCGAAAGTTCGCCGCCGCGCTCGGCGTCATCGGCGCCGCCAACCTGCCGATCATCCACTACAGCGTGCAAAAGTGGAGCGGCCAGCACCCCGAGGTCGTCACCGGCAAAGGTGGCGGCCTCAGCCATCCAGACATGAAGCTCGCGCTCTTTTTGTCACTCGGCGCCTTCACCATGCTCACCGTGCTTTTCCTCTGGGCGCGCGTGAAGGTCGAGCTCGCGGCGAGCCGCCTCGCCATGGCCGAAGAAGACGCCGTCCTCCTGGGCCTCGATCCGCGGACCGAATCATGATGCTGCTCCAAACCAGTGAACCGAAACCCGTCACCGCCCCTGTCGAGACGCGCAGCGGCGAGGGCCTCATGGTCTCCGCGTACATCGTCTTGTGGGTGCTCCTCATGGGCTGGCTCTTGTCCGTATGGCGCAAGCAGCGAGGCCTTCACGAGCGCCTCGACGCCCTCGAAAAGGTCTTGGACGCTCGGCAGAAGGCCGACGATCAGCGCTGAGGTCTTCCGGTGACGAGCGAACACGTCATCTTCATTCCCGCCGTCCTTCTTCTGGGGATCGTCGTCGGCTACATTCTGGGCCTTCGCAACGCGCGACTCGACTACGAGAAGCGACGCGCGAGAGCGCGCGAATGACGCTGGAGAGAACGCCCCATGATTGACTTCGACCTCACCGACGAACAAGGCACCCTGGTCGAGACGGCGCGGCGCTTCGCTCGCGAACGCATCCTGCCGGCAGCGGCGGCCTGCGACCGCGAGTCGCGCTTCCCGCGCGACATCTTCGAAGAGGCGTGGAACCTCGGCTTCGTGAACCCGACCTTACCCACGGAGTATGGCGGCGCGGGCCTCAGCGAAATTGACAACGTCCTGCTCACCGAAGAGCTCGCGTACGCGTGCACCGGAATCCAGACGAGCATCACCGCCAACACGCTGGCGCTGACGCCCATCCTGCTCGCTGGCAACGAAGAGCAGAAGAAGAGGTTCCTGGGCCGCCTCGCCGCCGAGCCGATCTTCGCGAGCTACGCCACCACAGAGCCAGCCGCCGGCAGCGACGTCGCGGGGCTCCAGACGCTGGCCACGAAGGATTCGGGCGGCGGCTACGTGCTAAACGGCCAAAAGTGCTGGATCACGAACGCGTCGCTCGCGAGCTTCTACGTGATCTTCGCCACGGAAAACCCGGCGCTTCGTCACAAGGGCATCGGAGCGTTCATCGTCCCGCGCGAAACGCCGGGCCTCAAGATCGGTCGCCACGAAGACAAGCTCGGACAGCGCGCGAGCGACACCGCCGTCGTGATGCTCGAAGACGTGAAGGTACCGGCAGAAAACGTCCTCGCGCCACCGGGTCAAGGCTTCAAGCTCGCCATGGAGACGTTCAACCAAACGCGGCCCGACATCGGCGCCATCGCGACGGGCCTCATGCAGCGATGCCTCGACGAATCCGTGGCGTACGCGAAGGAGCGCAAGACCTTCGGCGTGCCCATCGCGCAGCACCAGCTCGTGCAAGCCATGATCGCCGAGATGGCGATTCGCGTGGAGGCGACGCGTCTCTTGGCGCGGAAGGCCGCGTGGAACCTCCACAAGGGCAAGCGCAATCCCCTCACGTCGAGCTTGTCCAAGGCCTTCGGCGCCGACGCCGCGATGGCCACGGCCGTCGACGCCGTGCAGGTCTTCGGTGGCAACGGCTACGTGAAGGACTACCCCGTCGAGAAGCTCATGCGCGACGCGAAGGTGCTCCAGATCTACGAAGGGACGAGCCAGATCCAGCGGCTCGTCATCGCGCGGCACGTGCTTGGCGACTGACGCTCGGCGCGCGCTGTCTGTCCCCGCGCTCGTCGCGGTCCTCGCGTTCCCGACGACGCTCGTCGCGTGCGCGTCCGCGCCGCCGCGCGACTCGGTGCCCGATGGCCAGGTCGACAAGGTCGGCGTCGAGGGCGCGCCCGAGGGCTATGAGCACATGGCGCAACGGCGCTCGGCCACCGTGGCGTTGGCCGAGTCGCGAGGCCTCGACCGGGCGGAGATCACCGCGGCCGTCGAGACGCTCGCCGATCGGTTGGAGACCTGTGCGCGCGAGCCGTCCGCCGGCCGGCCTGGCCCGTCGGGAGGCGTGGCCCGCATCGCCGCTCGCGTGGCGGACGACGGTTCGGTCGAGGGACTCAACGTGAAGGTCGACCCGGCGCAAGCGTCGACGGCGCTGCGCTGCCTCGTCGTGCCCATGAAACTCTTGGTCTTCCGCGTCTCCCCGAAGGCTCAATTGGTGGGGACCCGAGGCTTCGCCATCGAGGCGAAGTGGCTCTAATCGACTGATTCCCACGAATTTGGGGCGTCGCTGCTTCTCCATTCCATAGGTGCTGGATGTTTCGCTTCCGGGCGGACGGCCCTCGCCGAAACGGCAACGCAGCTTTGCACCGCTCAACTATGGCAACCGCCGAAATTCTGGTTACTAATTCCGCCGAGTGACGGGAGTGGTTGTTCCTGCTCGAACGTACGAGGTCCTGTGATGCGACGAACCCTCTTCGGTGTGTTCAGCGTTCTTGTCGCGGCCGGCTGCTCTGGCGGCGGGGCCGGCACCATCGGCCAAGGCCCGAGCGGCACAGCAGGCCCTGCGCCCGAGGGGCAGCCGACGGAAACGCCGCCGGCGTCGACCGAAGGCGTCACGCTGCCGAAGTCCGTGACGTCACGCCTCGCGCAAGACCTCACGGTCACCGAGGTCGCGCTCTTCCAGGGCGTCAAGGCGACCCTCGCGAAGGACGGTGCCAAGGTCGCCGCAGGCGTTCCCCTCGTCGCGACGCGCGACGCGCTGGTGCGCGCCTACGTCAAGCCCGCCGCGGGCTACAAGGCCCGCGAGCTCAAGGCGGTCTTGAGCGTCGTCGATGGCGACGACAAGCCGCTCAAAGCCCTCACCGATACGAAGACGCTGAAGAGCGCCTCGACCGACGCGTCGCTCGCGTCGACGTTCAACTTCCGGGTCCCCGGCGACAGCCTGCCGCTCGGCGCCAAGTTCTCCGTGGCCATCACCGACGAGGCCGCCGACGAGGTCAAAGACGGCGTAGACAGCGAGGCTCGCTACCCTGCCGACGGCTCGCTCGCCTCCTTCGGCCTCGTGAGCGCCGGGCCCTCGCTCCGCATCGTCATCGTGCCGGTGAAATACACCGCCGACGGCTCCGGCCGCCTCCCCGACACGAGCCAAACTCAGCTCGACATCAACCGCGACGCGCTCTGGTCGCAGTACCCGATCCCGAGCGTCGACATCACCGTCCGCAGCGCGCCCTTCACCTGGAGCAAGCCCGTAAAGGGCAACGGCACCGGTTGGGGCGAGCTCCTCCAGGCCATGGCCGATCTGCGCGAGCAAGACGGCGCCGACGACGACGTTTACTACTGGGGCGCATTCTCAGCCGCTTCGTCGAAGCAAGCGTTCTGCGGCGGCGGCTGCGTGGCCGGTCTCTCCACGCTCGTGAGCGATCCTCGCAACGCGTACTTCCGCGCCAGCATCGGCATGGGCTACGGCGGCGCCGACAGCGCCGGCACGATGGTCCACGAGATCGGGCACGCGCACGGTCGCTCCCACGCCCCCTGCTCCGACTTCGGCTCCATCGACGGCGTCGACCCGAGCTTCCCGCACCAGGGCGGCGCCCTCGGTGCGTGGGGCTACGACCTGACCAAGGACAAGCTCATCTCGCCCTCATCGGCCGCCGACTTCATGGGCTACTGCGAGCCCACGTGGGTGAGCGACTACACGTACAAAGGGCTCTTCACGCGGCTCGCTACGGTCAACAAGGGCAAGCCGCTCGCGCCAACGATCACGCCCGGTTCGAACACCGGCAACGGCGCTCGCGGCGTTCGCGGCGCGCAGTTCCAGTTCGTCACGCTCGGCGCAGACGGCCCGTCCGCCTTCGGCAGCGTCGTCACCATCAAGGCCCCTCCGAGCGGCGAACCGCGCGAAGTGCAGCTCCTGGACGAGGTGGGCAAGGTGCTCCGCACAGTCCGAGCCGACTACTTCCCCTTCGACCACCTGCCCGGTGGGTCGCTCCTCGTGCCCGAGAGCGGCGTCGCGTATCACTCGCTGCGCGTCGCGGGGTTCTCCCGCACGCTCTCTCGTTAGTCGCAGTCGCTTGGGGAGCGTGCGAGCCGCCGACGCGTTTGCCCTCTGGCACGGGGCACCCGTTTCGATCTTTCCTCTCGGCAGCCACGTCTTCCCTGCCCACTTGGGCAGGCTGCGGGAGCTCCAACGCGCCATCGAGGCTGACGCCCAAGAGGTGCACTTCGTCGACCAACCTGAGAGCGGGGCCCGCCCTCTCAGGATGGCGGCCCTCGTTGCGTTTCTCGCGCGGTATCGCCCTGCCTTCGACCTGGCGGTCGGCGAGACGCTTCGCCATAACTCGCTCGCCTTCGGCCAGAAGCGCAGGGCCGCGCTGCTTGCGATCGGCGCCCCGAGCGTAATCCTCGAGGACATCGAGCGAGAGCTGAGACTCTTGAGCGCGCCAGAATGGCGGGGAGCGGTCGAACCAGCAACGTTGCTCCCGGACGCGAACGGGTGCGCGAGCCTCGTGGACGTGGAGCATCGCACGGCCAGAGGAGAGTCTCTCGACGTCGACGCCGACGTTTCCGACCTCGTCCTCGTTGCGGGCCAGTGCGCGGTGGCTCCCGATGCACTGGGCATGATGCCGAGCGCGCTTGATGGAGCGCTCGCGTGGGTGTCTCTGATGGACTTCGTACGGTCGGAAACGCCAGGACCCGCGGGAGCGGTACGCGTGCGCCCCGCAGTCTACCAGGAGCACGTCCGGCACCTGGCTTTCGCCCCGGTCTCCGCTTCCGTCGCTCCCGGCGGCGCCGTTCTAGCCGTAAGCCTTGCAGTCGACGACTGACGCCCCCTCCTTCACCGCTCGTCAATCCAAGACGATCCCCTGGGCGTTCATCTGGCTGATGGCGCCCCGGAGGCGCGTCTCCTTCGCGTCGAGCTCGCGACCCGATTCGCCGCGGCGACGGCGCATCTTCACGAAGGCCAAATCGACGAGCGCGAGCTGCTTGTCGCGCCGGCTCCGGTACGCGCGAAAGCCGCGTGAGAACAAGACCGACAGGTTCCGCGAGCCAAGGTTCACATACGACGCGACAAGCGCGAGCTCTTGCGGTCGCAAGAGGGCGCCCAGCTCGCCCGAGAGCTCACGAATGACGGTGGCGCGATCGCGCATCACGAGGAGCGCGAGCAACGCGAAGAAGCCAAGGTCGATGACCCAAGAAATGAGGATCATGACGGCAGCGCCGCCGCTACCAAAAAACGTAGGCAAGCCGTTGTGCATCGCGTGCATGGCCATGGCGGCGGCAAGCCCTAGCGGCGGCAGGATGATCTTCGCGACGGTGCCGCGCTCCGCGGCGATGCCGACGGCGAGCCCGGTGCACGCTGTGAACGTGCAGTACGACAGGCCCAGGAGCACGGTGCGCAAGAACCACAGGCCAATGAGCCCGCCCAACCCTTCCTTCGTGAACTGATTCGCGACGTAGAGGATGTCTTCGGTGAGCGTGAAGCCGAGCCCCACAACGCCACCGTAGATGGCGCCATCGAGGGCACCGTCGAACTCTTTCAAGCCAAGGGCGCTGATGAGCGCCACCACCAGGACCCCGATGGCCTTGAAGCCCTCCTCGAAGACCGGCGCGAAGACCGTCGCGCCAATGGCTTGCATGATCGGGTGCCCGGCCTTCAGACCGAGCGCCGCCCCGACGGCGCCCTCGCCGACCGCGCTCGAGAGGCCGCCGAAGAGCGTGGCGAAGACAGCCCCCCACGCGAAGGCGAGCCCGAGGAGCCACAGAGGCTCCGGCTCGAAGCGGTCGCACCACCGTAAGAAGAGGAAATAGAAGACCACCAGCGGCGTGACAAAGAACGCGCCGATGACCGCGCCAACGAGGAATGCGCTCACCGCCGTGAGTCTTTCACAAGGCACGGGGTGACGGATACACTCGCGCGCATGAGCGAGCTCCGCACGGTCCTCTACGAGCGACTCAAGCAGGCCTTCGACAACGGAATTCTCGAGCCCCACGAGCAAGCGGAGTTGAAGCAGCTCTATGGGCTCGGAAAGCTCACCCTCGACGACGTGCGGAGCGTCTTTGGCGCCTTCCTCAAGGACGAGTGGAACAAGGCCATGGCCGATGGCGTGCTGACGGAAGACGAGCGCGCGAAGCTCGAGAAGATCGTGACGCAGCTAAAGCTCCCGTCGGACCTTATCCCCGATGACGTCAAGCGCGCCCTCGGGCGGTAGCTGCCGAGCCTGAGAGCCCGCTCACGCCGTGACGCGACCCGCGAGCTGACCGCAGGCGGCGCCGACGTCGGAGCCGCCGCTGTAGCGCTTGTGCGAGAAGACGCCGCGCTCCCGCAGGCGCTCGCGGAACGCGTCTTCGCGCTCGGCAGCGCTGCGCACGTAGGGCTCATCGCCGCCGATGGCGTTGTACGGGATGATGCTCAAGCGCGGCCGGTGCCCCGTCGCCTTCGCGAAGCTGTGAATGACCTCGGAGAGCGCGTCGGCGTCTTCAACGCCATCGTTGACGCCCGAGAGGAGCGTCACCGCGAACATGGGCGACATCCCCGTTCGGGCGGCGTGCTCCGCGGCCGCTTTGAGCACCTCGTCGAGCGGATGGGCGACGTCGATGGGCATGAGCGAGCGCCGCTTGGCGCGCACGGCGGTCCCGAGCGACAGGCCCAGGCGCACCTTGGGCATCTCGGTCGCGAGGCGACGAATGCCCGTCGGCAGCCCCGAAGTGCACACTGTGATGGCGCGCGTGTCGACGGCCAGCCCCGACGGGTCGCGGAGCGCGCGAATGGCCTGGAGGACGCGGTCGAGGTTGGCCATCGGCTCGCCCATGCCCTGGAAGACGACGCCGTGGACCCGCTGTCCGGGACCGAGCGTGGCCGCTACGAGGCGCACCTGCTCGACGATCTCCCAGCTCTCGAGGTTCTTCTTCAGGCCAAGGCGCCCCGTCGCGCAGAAGGTGCAACCGAGGGCGCAGCCCACCTGAGAGCTCACGCACACGGAGAAGCGCCCGGGCTTCTCGAGGGGAATGCGCACCGTCTCGATGCGCTCGCCGCCGGCGAGCGCGAGGACGAGCTTGCGGAACGGATCGAGCGCGCTCCGCTCTTCGTCCACGACGCTCAGCGTCGGAACGCACGCGAGGCCGCGCAGTCGCTCCAGCGTCGTGCGCCGCACCTGATCGACGGGGCCAGCGAGATCACCGCCACGGCGCACGTGCGAGACGAGGCGCCGCGCCTCGGCCAGCGGGACCTCGAGCGCGGCTACGAGATCGTCGGCCGAATAGCCCTGAATGGCCAGCATGTCCTGCTCATAGCCCACCCGGGGCCGCGGCGCGACCGGTGCGACTGGTGCCGCGCGCGGCCCTCGGCGAGCCCCGCGCAGCGTGGCGGCGTGATAGGTTGGGCGTCGATGTTCGGAATGGGCTTCGGCGAGCTGGTGCTCGTGATCATCGTGGCCATCGTGATGATCGGCCCGAAGGACCTACCGAGGGTGCTCCGAACGGCTGGCCAGTGGGCCGGAAAGCTGCGGCGCATGGCGCTCGACCTCCGCGTGCAGAGCGGCATCGACGACGTGCTGCACAGCGAGGGCCTCGCCGACGACCTCCAGGAAATTCGCAAGCTCGCCCGCGGCGAGCTCGACGGAATTCGCTCCGCCGCGACGATAAGGGACGATGCCCCGGTGGCGTCCTCCGCGCCCGCCACGTTGACGGCGGATGATCCGTACCAGGATATTTCGGCCCTGAGCATCCGGCACCGCGAATACCCGCGCGAGGGCGCCGACTCGTACCAAGCCATGCCCGACACGGCCGTCGTCTACGCAGACCTCTTGCCGAAGTCGCCCTTGGCGCTCGACGCGCTCTACATGACGGGGGACGAGAACGGCGTCGTCGCGGCACCGGAACCGGCGCCGACTCCCGAGGACGCGACCTCGACCTCGACCTCGACCCCGACCTCGACCCCGACCTCGACCCCGACCTCGACCTCGACCTCGACCTCGACCTCGACCTCGACCTCGACCTCGACCTCGACCCCGACCTCGACCTCGACCTCGACCCCGACCCCGACCTCGACCTCGACCTCGACCTCGACCTCGACCTCGACCTCGACCCCGACCCCGACCTCGACCCCGACCTCGACCCCGACCCCGACCTCGACCTCCGCCGGCACCGGCGCCGTGAAGGACATCGAGCCATGAGCGAGCCGGAGAAGCAGCTTCCCGAGACGGCCGGCGTGGAGCCTGAGGCCGATCTCAAGATGACGATCTGGGAGCACCTCGGCGAACTGCGCGCTCGCGTCGTGCGGGCGGGTCTCGTGCTCGGCGTCACCACGGTCGCGTGCTGGAATTACCGCGAGCGCCTCTTGGGACTGCTCGTGGGTCCCTACGAGAAGGCCTGGCACGCGCGCCAACTTCCCGGGGTGCCGGAGCTTCAGACGCTGTCGCCGGCTGACGTCTTCGTCGGGTACATGCAGCTGTCGATCACGGCGGGCATCATTCTGTCGATGCCGGTCATCTTCTACCAACTCTGGTCGTTCATTAGCCCGGGCCTCTACTCGCGCGAGAAGCGCTTCATCATCCCGTTCGTCTTCTTCTCCACGACGCTCTTCACGTCGGGCGTCCTGGTGGCCTACTTCATCGCGTTCCCGATCACGTTCAACTACTTCTTCTCGCTTCTCGGGCCCGTCACGCAAACGGGAACCGTCCTCACGCAAAGGCCCACGCTCGAGTTTTACCTCGATTTCTATACGCGCATGATTCTGGCGTTCGGCTTCATCTTCGAGCTGCCGCTGTTCATCTCTTTCCTTGCGTTCGCCGGAATCGTGACGCCAAGGCAGCTCGTCAAGTTCAGTCGGTGGGCCGTCATTCTGTCGTTCGTGGTCGGCGCGATCGCGAGTCCGGGGCCCGAGATCATGAGCCAAATGCTCGTGAGCGGCATCCTGATCGGCCTCTACTTCATCTCCATCGGCGTCGCGTTCGTCGTGGCGCGGAAGCCCAAGACCGACGCTTCTTCAACCGATTGACGACCACGCTCGGTTAGAGCGCGCCGCAAGCTGCCCAGCCGATCCCGGCTAGGGCCACCGCCCAGGCGAGCGTGCGCGCGTATTGCACGCCAGCCAAATAGAGCGGCACATAGGCAAGGCGGGCCCAAAAGAAGATCGCGGAACCTAGCGCGAGTCGCGAGGGCGAGCTGGCGCTCTGCGCTGCGGCCACCACGACGGCGAGAAGCAGCACCATGTTCTCGAGCATGTTCTTGGCCGCCCGGTCGGCGCGTCCCGCGAGCGCACCGACCGGGGGCATGGTCTCGCGATTTCCGAAGGCGAGCTTGAGGCCGGAGGGCGTCCACGCCTTGGCTCGCAACATGCTGGCAGCGACCAGTTGCGCGAGCGTGAGCGCGGCGGAGGCCAAGACGTAGTGGGCGACGGTCATCGGTGAGCTTCTCCAAGGAGCGCGATACCATCGCGCCCCGAGGCCATAGTTCGGGCGGAGACACCACGCAATCGCGGGCGCACCTGTGAGGAGAAGCGGCAGAAATCGCTCGCCCCTTCTCCGAGAACTCGAGACGCCCCAAACCACTTCGATCGATGCCTATCCTCCGCGACGCCGATCCACGCCTTCGCTTGCTGGCGTCACGGCCAGCCCCCGCGCGTCCCGCCTACGTTCTCTACTTTTGCCAGGCCTATCGCCGCCCCACGGACAACCTCGCGCTCGCCTACGCCATCGAGATGGCGAACGAGCGGCGCCTCCCCTGCCTCGTCTACGAGTCCATCCGGCCCGACTACCCCTACGCGAGCGACCGCTTCCACACCTTCGTCCTCGAGGGCGCGCGCGAGACAGCTCGGGTGCTCCAGGAGCGCGGAATCGCCTACGCGTTCTTCCTGCCTCGCTCCCGCGAAGAGGCGCGCGGCATGGTCGCCCGCCTCTCGCAGCGCGCAGCGCTCGTCGTGTCTGACGACAGCCCGACCTTCCTGGATGCGCACAACAACAGCGCCGCGGCAAAGAGCCATGCGCCCTACGTCACCGTCGACGACAACTCCGTAGTGCCGCTCGCACTCTTCCCGAAGCAGGAGTACGCCGCGCGAACCATCCGTCCAAAGGTGCATCGGCTCCTGCCGACCTACCTAAAGCCGCATGCCGACCCAGAGGCGCGCGTGAGTCCCCTGCGCGAGCTCGACCTGCCCTTCGCGCCCATCGACTTCTCCACGGCCGACATCGCCTCGCTCGTTTTGGCGTGCCCCATCGACCACGACGTCCCGCCGGTGGCGGAATTTCCTGGTGGCGCCGCCAAGGCCGAGGGGCGCCTCACGGCGTTCCTGGCGAATCGCCTCGACGGTTATGCGACAGACCGCAACGAACCGTCGCGCGACGCCACGAGCCATCTCTCGCCCTACCTGCACTTCGGCATGATCTCCGCGCGCAAGGTGGCGCTCGCGGCGCGCGCCGCAGCGGACCGGCGTGACGTCCCCGCCGAATCCATCGACGCCTTCTTGGAGCAGCTCTTGGTGCGCCGCACGCTGGCGTTCAACTTCGCGCGTGAGAACCCGAGGCACCAGAGCTTCGACGAGCTCCCCAATTGGGCGCGCGACACCCTGCAGAAGCACGCCGTCGACGCGCGCCCATCGCTCGTTGACGCCGCCGCGCTCGAACGCGCCGAGTCACCCGACGAGGTCTGGAACGCGGCGCAGCTCGAGCTTCGCACCCGCGGCATCATCCACAACTACGTTCGCATGTTATGGGGCAAGCTCGTCCTTACGTGGACCGAGACCCCCCGGGAAGCGCATCGCCTGCTCGTTCATCTGAATGACAAGTGGGCGCTCGATGGGCGCGACCCCGACGGCTACACCAACATCGGGTGGTGCTTCGGCCTTCACGACCGGCCGTGGCCCGAGCGGCCCATCTTCGGCACGGTGCGGACGATGACCAGCCGCTCGGCGCGCGCGAAGCTCGATCTCGACGAATACCTCCGGTGCGCCCACGCGAAGGATTGGCGAAAGACCGGCCTCTTCGAGCGCTGAACTGCGCCCTTGCGGGCGCGCTTGCCTACGTGAACCTCAGCTCGGTGGCGCGCCCTCTTCCGCAGGAAGCGGAATGCGTCGCGCGTCCATCCACAGGCCCTCGAGGTTGTAGAGGTGCCGGCGATCCTCCTGGAAGACGTGGACGACCACGTCGCCGTAGTCGATGAGGACCCACGTCGCGTGCGGGAGGCCCTCGACGGCGAGCGGACGCTGGCCGTGCTTCTTCAGCGCTTCTTCGATCGATTGCGCCAGCGCGATGACGTGGCGATCGCTCCGGCCCGACATGAGCACCAGGAAGTCGGCGTAGTCGACGCGACCCGCCACATCGAGGATCTCCAGGCCAACAGCCTTCTTTTCGAGCGCCGCGATGGCCACCTGAATCGACAGCTCGCGCGCCGCGTCGCTCGCGGTGCTCACGATCTCCGTCGCTCGCGTGCCCTTCTTCTTCGGCTCGCGGCGCTCCGGCTCGCGGCGCGGCGCCGAGTCGCCGAGTCGCGCAGAACGAGTCACCTCGCCCACCACCTTTTGGGCTTGGGCGCGCCCCTTGGGCTTAGGCTTCGCCGACTTCGCGGCCGTTTGCGGCGCGCCCGCGTGCGAGCTCTTGATGCGCGGCCTCTCGTTGCGCTCCGTGCTGCGTTGTCCCTTGCGCTTCGAGTCGCCGTTCGTTCGCTTCGTGCTTGCCAAGTTGGTCTCCCTCGAGGGGCAATGCGCTGCCCCGTCTCTATTGAACCGTGTCTGTAGAACCCCTCAATGCCTCGTTTGGCCCGCTCCGTCCACGATCCACTTCATGGTCGTGAGCGCGAGCAGGCCCATGGCGCCGCGCCAATGGAGGCGGCTGGTGGCGATGCCTAGCTCGGCCCCAAGCCCGAGCTCACCGCCGTCGTGGAACCGCGTCGAGGCGTTCACCACGACGCAAGCGGCGTCGATTTCGTGACGAAACCGCTCGGCGTGCGCCGCGACACTCGTGCAGATGGCCTCCGTATGGCCCGAGCCATAACGAGCGATGTGCTCCATGGCGTCGTCGAGCGAGGCAACGACGCGGACCGCGAGGACGGGCGCGAGAAACTCGCGGCCCCAATCGTCCTCCTCGGCGGGCTTTGCGCCGGGGAAAACGCCCCGCGTCTCCTCGCAGCCGCGGACCTCGCAACCGCGCTCCGTGAGCGTACGCAGGAGTTCCCCAAACCAGCCGCCGCGCTGCGCGTGTGCGCGATGAACGAGCAAACACTCGAGGGCGTTGCACACGCCGGGACGCGACAGCTTGCCGTCGAAGGTGAGGCGCGCGGCCATCTCAGCGTCGCAGCCCTCGTCGAGGTAGAGATGACACACGCCCTTCCAGTGCTGGATCACGGGCACGCGGGCCACCTCGGTCACGTGGCGGATGAGCGCTTCGCCACCGCGGGGAATGGCAAGATCGATGGATTCGGTTTGCGACAAGAGGACCCGGATGGCCTCGCGGTCGGTCGTGGGAACGAGCTGCACGGCGTCCTTGGGCAGGCCCGCGTCAGCGAGAGCGAGCGCCGCCGCTTCCGCAAAGACACGGTTCGAGCGCAACGCCTCGGAGCCCCCGCGAAGCACGATGGCGTTGCCCGACTTGATCGCGAGCGCGCTGGCCTCGACGGTCACGTTGGGACGCGACTCGTAGACCATCGCGATGACGCCGATGGGAACGCGAACACGCCGGACACGGAGACCATTGGGACGCTCCGTTTCGTCGATGGTCTGTCACAGCGGGTCGGGCAGTGCCGCGATCTCGAGGATGCTCTTGGCGATGGCGCCGACGCGGCCCTCGTCGAGCCGCAGTCGGTCAATGAGAGCGTCCGATAGGCCGTGTTCGTGAGCGGCGCGGACGTCATCCTCGTTCGCCTGGAGGAGCCGAGGCGTGGCCTCTTCGACGCGGGCCGCAAGGGCTCGAACGGCCGCCTCGCGGCTCTCGCGACTGGCCGGGGCAAGGCGGCGCGCGGCGCGACGCGCGCGGCGCGCCAGCTCGACGAGGGAATGCTCGAGGTCGGGTTCCACGGCGCGAAAGCGTACACGGTCCCGAGGCGGCCCGCCTCGCAACGGCGCGCGGCGTCTGGCGCGCCGCTCAGAGCCCGATGGCGACGTAGGCGCCCACAAGGCCGTGGGCCCGCAGGGGCTCGATGGCGCGATCGGCGGCCCGCGAGGCCACCGGTCACTGAGACCCCGAGGCGGACGTCCGTTTCCTCGAAGCCGAGGGCGTACTCGACGCCGCCGCGCAGAAGCCCGACGCCCGCATATCCGGACCCTTGGGCGTGCGCCGCGTGAACAACGCCGAAGCCCACTCCGAGCAGCGGGTGAACGGGGCCGCGCTTCTGGAGGTCCAAGACGAGCTCCGCGGCGTATTGTGCGAACGACTCGGAGGCGAGGCTGCCCGCGCCCGGCTCGCCGCGGGTCCAGGCGGCGGAAATTCGCCCACCGACGGACCCTTTCCCGATGTCGAGAGCGCCGCCGACGCCCACGCCAAGGCCCTTGCCGGTGGTCACCGCAGAGGGGCCAATGGCCACGCGCGCTGCGGAGCGAACGCGCTCGGGCTCTCGCGCCAACGGCGGCGGGTCATAGTCCAGGTCGGCCACGGGAGGAGGCCGATGCCGGCCCGGGGCCACGGCAAATCGCGAGTCATCCTCGTCGGCGAACGCCGAGGCCGAGACAAGTGTCAAAGCAAGGCCAAGTGCCCAGGTCTTCATCGGAGATCCTCGGTTTCTTTCCAGCGGAGGCGTGCGGCATTCGTCCGCCCCGCCTGAACAACGGCCAAAGGCCCGGGACCTTACAGGGCCTTCCCGCGAGGGCGCGCGATCCGCACGGGAGGGGCACTTTCCCGGGGAAAGTTCTGTTATAAGCCCGCCGTCCATGCGATCCCGCGCGCCCCTCGCCGTCTTCGCTTGTGTCGTCACGTTGACGACCGGGGGACCCTCGCGCGCCCAAGGTGCGGCGACGCCCGCACCGAAAGCCGCCGCGGGCACCGAAGGCGACGACGCCCACCAGCGCGCCCTCAAGCACTTCGAGCGCGGTCGCGAGCTCTATCGCGAGGGAAGCTACAAGGAAGCGCTCGCCGAGCTCGAGGCGGCGCAACGCCTCGACCCCGAGGCCAAAGATCTCGTCTACAACCTCGCCGTCGTCAGCGAGAAGCCTCGAAGATCGACGAGGCGCTCCGCTGGATGCGGCGCTACGCCAACATGGACCTCGATGAGGCCGAGCGTGGCCGCGCCGACTCCGCCATCCGGCGCCTCGAAGGCGCAAAGAAGTCTCTCGTCGGCGCTCCGCGCGACGACACGCGCAAGGGTGAGACGCCTGCCCCGCCCAAGATGGGTCGGCTCGACACCTGGACCTTCGTCGCCGGAGGCGCCGCCGTCGCGGGTCTCGCCGTGGGGAGCATCTTCGGCGTCGATGCGCTCGCGTCGCGCCCCAAGTCGGGCTTCGTGACGGGGCGCGACGGGAGCTACTCAGACCTCGCCGCCAAGGCCGACGATGCGCACGGGAAGGCAATCGTCGCGGACGTTGGCTTCGGCGTCTTCGTCGTCGGCGGCGTCGCGTGTGCGCTCCTCTATTTCCTCAGGCCCAAAGAGGCGGCCCCAGCAAAGGCTGCGGTCGTGCCGGTCGCGTCACTCCGCGCTGCGCCAGGAGGCTTCGCGTGGTGAACGTGGCGACCGCGAGGATGTCCCAGCTCGGGCGAGGCCTCTGGGCGCTCGCGTGCGCCGCGCTCTTCGCGCTCCTCGTATTTCCCGCCGGCGGCTGCCAAGCCATCGTCAGCAGCGAGGTCCCTGCCTTCACGTGCCGCGGCACCGAGCTTTCAGCTTGCCCGAGCGGGATGTATTGCAACGGCGCTGGCTGCGTTCCCTGCGAATCGACGGACCAATGCGACGGCCGCGACAACGACTGCAACGGGCGCATCGACGACGGCGAAGCGAGCGATCGCGACGGCGACGGCATCACCTTCTGCGGGCGCATCTCCGCCGAAGACGGCAAGCTCGTCGATCTCGATTGCAACGACGACGACCCGGCCGTCTTCCCGGGCGCCCCCGAGTCGTGCAACGGCGTCGACGACGACTGCGACGGGACCGCCGACAACGCCGACCGCGCCTGCAAGGCGGGCGAGGTGTGCGCCCCCCGCGGCGGCGGCTGCATCCCTGAAGCGCAGGCGTGCACCAAGGCCAACTGCCCACCGCCCAAGACGTGCGACGCCTCAACGCAGCAATGCATCAACCCCACCGCGAACCTCCCCTTGGGAACCGCTTGTGGCTCCGATCAAGAGTGTCAATCGGGCTTGTGCGCAACGGCAGGCATGTTGGGCGGCGCCATCAAGGGAAGCAAAGGCGTCTGCAGCCGGCCCTGCTGCACGTCAGGACAATGCTCGCTCGGCTTTGTCTGCTTCGCACCCGGCACCGGCGGGCGCTATTGCCTTGAGCCGGGCCTCGCGGGCCGCAGCAAGTCGCTGGGCCTCTCCGACGTCGGCGCCGCGTGCACGGTTTCGAGCGCTTGCCGCTCGGGCATCTGCCAAGACCAAAAGTGCCTCGACACGTGTTGCTCGTCGGGCGATTGCCTAGGAGGCACCACCTGTCGCTTCGTGGAGAGCGGCGGCCGCGCCTTCTTCGGCTGCGCCGACCCTCCGGGCAGCGCGGCGCGCCACGCCTCGTGCAGCGCGCCGCAGGACTGCACGTCGAACCTGTGCGCGTTCTACCAGGGGCAACAACATTGCGTCGCGCCCTGCTGCAGCTCCGCAGAGGATTGCGGGACCGTCGACGGCAAGAAGATCCTCTGCGTCAACACCTCACGCTCAGCGCTCACCAAAGACACGATCGTCACGGCTTGCATCGGCAGCGTCCCCACGAGCGCCAACAAGTCCTTCGGCGACGCGTGCAGCGCGAACAACGAGTGCACCACGGGCCTCTGCGACGCCGTGACGGCCCGCTGCTCCTCGGTCTGTTGCCTCGATTCGGACTGCCCCCGAAGCACTCCCTGTCGCCCCGCACCGAGCGGTGTTCTACGCTGCGTACCGCCCCCGCCATGACCCTTCCCTTTCGCGCGCACCTCGAGTGCCGAGCCGGCTGCACCGGTAGCCTCCCCCTCGTCACGCGTGACGTCGTCTGCCCCCGCTGCGGGGGACTCCTCGCCGTCGCCCACGACATGGACGCCCTCAAGTCCAAGAGCGGGCCGAGTGGCGCGCTCTCTTTGACGCTCGCTCCCGAGGTCCGCTCGACGCGTCCGGCGTCTGGAACAAGCGCGAGTGGGTCAACCCCGAGCTAGCTCCGGGAGACGTCGTCACGCTCGGCGAAGGGGCCACGCCCTTGACGCACGCGACGCGCCTGGCTCGAGAGCTCGACCTCGCGTGGCTCGGCCTCAAGCAGTGTGGCACCTCGCACACGGGCTCGTTCAAAGACCTCGGCATGACCGTGCTCGTCAGCACCGTGCGCTACGGCGTTCGCACCGGCGCCCTCGCGAGTCCCGTCCTCGCTTGCGCGAGCACCGGCGACACCTCCGCGGCGCTCGCCGCCTACGGCGCCGCCGCGGCGATGCCCGTCGTCGTCCTCTTGCCCAAGGGCCTGGTCTCGACAGCGCAGCTCGTTCAGCCGCTCGCCCACGGCGCCACGGTCCTCGCGCTCGAGTCCGACTTCGACGGGTGCATGAAGGTCATTCAAGAGCTCGCGCGCCGCGGGCTCGTCTACCTGGCCAACTCGATGAACGCGATCCGCATCGAGGGTCAAAAGACCGTCGCCTTCGAGATCGCCCAGCAGCTCTCGTGGGAGGTCCCCGATTGGGTCGTTCTGCCGGGCGGCAACCTGGGCAACTCGGCGGCGCTTCACGCGGGCTTCGCCATGATGAAGGAGCTCGGCGTCATCGACCGCATGCCGCGCCTCGTGGTGGCGCAGGCCCACGAAGCGAATCCTCTCTTTCGAGCCTTCAAACACGGGTCCAAGACCGTCGAGCCGGTCACCGCAGGCCGAACGCTCGCGAGCGCCATTCAGATCGGAAATCCCGTCAGCGCGCCCCGCGCCATGGCGGCCCTCGAAGCGATGAACGGCGTCGTCGAGGAAGCGACGGAGTCGGAGCTCGCGAACGCGGCGGCGGAGGCCGACCGCGCGGGCCTCTATGCCTGCCCGCACACCGGCGTGGCCTTGGCCGCCGTGAAGAAGCTTCGCGCGCGCGACGTCATCCGCGCCGCCGACAAGGTCGTCGTCGTGTCGACGGCCAGCGCCCTCAAGTTCACCGAGTTCAAGCTCGGCTACCACGAGCGGCGACTCGCCGGTGTCGACACGCGGCTGGCCAACGAGCCTCGCACGTTGCCGGCCGACGCCGACGCCGTCGCTGCGGCGCTCGCCGCGCTGCAGCGCTAGCCACGAAGGGGACGGGGGGGATGGCCTCCCACCCCGCGTCTCCCGTCGGCGACAATCGGCGCCGCTCCTGGCGACGCGCACGAGACTCGCGGCACGCGGTCCAGGCCCGGTCTCATCGGCCCTTCGTTTCTGTGCGCTCCCGAGCGCCGAGCCGCACGAGGACCTCCATGCTCCCGCCCCCGCCCCCGCGACCACGACCACGACAGTCCCTTTCCGTCCTTGTTCTGGCCCTCACGGCGCTGCTCGTGGGGTGCTCCGATGCCGCGGAAGAGCCGGCGGAGATCGCTAGCCCCACGGCGGCGGCGCCCACGCGGCCCGTGGGTCCCGAAGACGACGCGACGGAAGAGGGCGACCGCGCAGCCCCGCCACCGGCCACGAGCCAGTACTTTCCCCAAGGCTCCTTCGTCGATCCGGGAACGCCGCCGGCGAACACGCCAGCGCCGGGTCCGTACGCGCACCTCGATCCCGCTCACCTCGTGCCGAAGTCGCTTCTGGCCCGCGCCGTCCTGTTCTTCGACGCCAACAAGGCGCAGATCAAGAACCTCAAGTTCATCACCGTCGTCGACTTCACGCCCCACTCGGGCAAAAAGCGCTTCTTCGTCGTCGATATGAAGACCGGCGTTGTGCGCGCCCAGGTCGTCGCGCACGGCAAGATGAGCGATCCGAACTGGACCGGCTATGCCACGACCTTCGGCAACGTGTCGGGCTCCAACATGTCGTCGCTGGGCTTCGCGCTCACGGGGGACACGTATTACGGCACGCACGGCCGGTCGCTGCGCCTCCACGGCCTGTCACCGACGAACTCGAACATGTACAGCCGCGCCATCGTGATTCATTCGGCGACCTACGTGGTCGAGGGGCAAAGCAAGCAGGGTCGCTCGCTCGGCTGCTTCGTGCTCGACGAAGACGTGAAGGACGACATCGTCGATCTCATCGAGGGCGGCAGCCTGCTCTACGCCGACTTGGGCTAGCGGCGGCTAGCAGTGGCCGGCACGCCCAAAAACCGTGCCGTTTGCATTCTCCACGGAACCCGCTAGTGTGCCGCTCACGTCGACGGTGTGTCGAAGCGTCCGCGCGCTGAGCTTTGCTCGCCGCTGGTGGGCGCCGAAGAGGCTCTCCCCCGAAAATGCGGGGAAAAGGCTCGTACACCGAAGAACGTCACTCGCCTGTAGCGGCCGGCGAGAGCTCGCTTTGCGAGCCGTGTCCCGCTCACCAGAAAGAATCCGATCCCTTTGATGAACATCGCCTCCCCCGGCGCGCCGATTCGGCACGTCACGACTTCTCCTTCTCCCTTTTCTGCCCTTGGACTCATCCCCGCGCTCGTCTCAGCCCTCGAGGCCCAAGGCTACCGCGACCCGACGCCCATCCAGTGTGAGGCCATCGGCCCCGCCATCGCTGGCGCCGATCTCCTGTGTTGCGCCCAGACTGGCACCGGCAAGACGGCGGCCTTCGTCCTGCAGATCCTTCAGCGACTCAGCGCGAGCCCACGCGCGGGCCACGTCCGCGCGCTGGTGCTCACGCCCACGCGCGAGCTAGCGGCGCAGATCGGCGAGCGAACGGCCGCCTATGGCAAGCACCTGAACCTCAAGCACGCCGTGATCTACGGCGGTGTCGGCCAACGCGCCCAAGAAGACGCCGTGCGGCGGCGCCCTGACATTCTCATCGCCACGCCGGGCCGGCTGCTCGACCTCATGCAACAAGGGGTCATCTCGCTCCATGGCATCGAAACGCTCGTCCTCGACGAAGCCGATCGCATGCTCGACATGGGCTTCATTCACGACGTCAAGCGCGTCCTCGTCAAGCTTCCGGCGCGCAAGCAGACGCTGTTCTTCTCGGCGACGATGCCGCCGGCGGCCCGCGGCCTTGCGTCGGAGCTCCTCCGCAAGCCCGTCGAGATCGCCGTGACGCCCAAGGCCACGACGGCTGAGACCGTTCGCCAATCGGTCTACCTCGTCCCCCGCAACGACAAGCGCCCGATGCTCGAGCGCATCCTGCGCGACGAAGAGCGCGGCCGCGTCATCGTCTTCACGCGGACGAAACACGGCGCCAACCGCCTCGCCGACCAACTGCTGCGCGCCGGTATCGGCGCCGCAGCCATCCACGGCAACAAGTCCCAGGGTGCCCGCGAGCGCGCCCTCGGCGGCTTCCGGAACGGCACGACGCCGGTCCTCGTCGCGACGGACATCGCGGCGCGAGGCATCGACGTCGACGACGTCGCGCTCGTCGTCAACTACGAGCTCCCGAACGTTCCCGAGAGCTACGTCCACCGCATCGGGCGGACCGGGCGTGCCGGCAAGGGCGGCCGCGCCATCGCGTTCTGCGACGAGACCGAGCGCGGCCTCTTGACGGACATCGAGCACTTCTTGCGGGCGCGCATTCCCCGCGCCGAAGCGACGGGAGAACGCCATCACGCGGCGCCGCCCGCGGTGACGCGGGCCCCCGTGCCGACCCAGCGCGAGCAGCCGATGCCGTTGGCGACGGGCGTCGCGCCGACGGTGACGCAGACAACCGGCAACGGCCCGACGCCGCGCGCGGTGACCAGCGGCGGCCCGCGTACGTTCCGCGCCCGCCAGAAGCGCCGCTACGCCTAAGACCGAAAGCCATCGCGCGTCACCGTCGCATGGTCATGCGATGGTGGCGCTAACGACGCCTCACGTAGGGTGCTCCCCGATGAGAGCATCCTCGCTATTTCTCGTCCTGGCTCTCGGCCTCGCGTCGACTGCGTGCTCCTCTGCGCGCGTCTGCCGAGGCATCACGAGCCGGGCCGATCAGGTCAAATTCCTCTACTACCAAGGCGGCGACACCGGCGTGGTTCGCTGCCGCCTTGCCGGCGATGGCACCCTCGCCGATTGCCGGCCAATGGCCGTGAGCCTGGAGGATTGAGATGATTGCCATGAAGAAGCTCGTCTCCGTCCTCGCCCTCGGCGCCCTCCTTGGCGCAACCGGCTGCGTTCACCGCGAGCTCGTTGGCTTCGAAGATCACGCCACCAAGCCCCTCACGGCGATGCGCGTGGCCGTCTCGCGCTCTTACGTCTTCTGGTCGAGCCACGAGTACGTTTTCTACTCGTGCGCCGAGCAGGGCGACAAGCTCACCTGCAAACGCCTCTGCGGTGGCCAGAACGACCTGGTGTGCCCCGAGGCCCAGGCCAGCGGCTACGGCGCTAGCACCAACATCCGATGAAGCCGAGGAACCACTCCATGCGAAAAAGCGCTCTCGTCCTCCTCGCTGCCCTTCCCCTCGCTGCCGGCTGCGCGCCGCCGAAGGTGCTCGTCGGCCACGCCTACGCGTCGTCCGACAAGTCCATCCAGACCTTCATCCAGAAGTCTGGCGCGGCCGTTGGCTCCGGCGACAGCAAGACCAACCTCTTCAACGTTCACGTTCGCGTCTGCAACCAAGACGCGAACAACTCGACGACGGCGTGCAAAGACTCCGTCATCCTCGAGAACGTTGTGCCGAACTCGATCTGAGCGGAGCTAGATGATGAACACGTCCAACCTCACGACGTTTGCAGTCGCCCTCTTCGCCCTCGGCTCTTTCGGCTGCAGCACCACCGTGCGCTCCCTAAGCGCCACTGCTTGGATCGCGCCGCCGGCCGGTGGCGCGCCCGCAGCGGCGGCTCCCGCCGAAGGAGCGGCCGCCCCGGCCGCAGCCAGCGGCGGCATTGCCAGCCACTACTACGTCACCTACTGGGAAGGCAGCTGCCGCGCCGTCCTCGGCTGCTCCCGCGGGGAGACCCACGTGAAGCACTGCAAGGTCGCCGCCGACAACGCGGTCGCTTGCGCCGAAGACGCAGCCGCGACCAAGGCGTTCAACCCGGAGTGAGTCGGGCCGCGCTTGGGCGGCTCACAGAACAAAGGGAGTCGACCTTCGGGTCGGCTCCCTTTCTTTCTTTTTGGTTCGCCCCGGCGAGGGCTCGTCGCTAGCGACCGACTCAGTCGGTCGGTGCGTCGTCAGGTGCGTCGGCAGCCGCGTCGTCAACGACGGCCGCGTCGGACGCGTCGCTTCCGGTGGCAGCGTCGTGCGCATCCACTCCGCTATCGGCGGGGGGAACGCTGGCGTCGGCGTCGGCGGTGACGGCCGCATCGGTGCCGCCGTCCACGACGGCGACATCCGCCTGCGCGTCGCCGCCGGCCGAGGAGTCCACGGGGGGACTGGTCTGATCGGTCACCGCGACGTCGGCGACGGAAGCGTCGAAGCTGCCGCCATCGACCTTGCTTCGGTCGAAGTCCACGAGGAGCTCGCAGCCCGCGGCCACGGTGACGAGCGCGAGGCTCACGACGATCTGGGGGCGAAGACGCATCACGTACTCCTCTGTGCCTTAGAAGCGGATGAGAGCGCCGCCGCCGCCGCGCGTGGCGGCCGGCATCACGCGGGACTTGTTGCGAGCCGCCTTCGTCGCGGCCGGTTCGTCACGCGTGAGGAACAACACGGCGCTGGTCACGCCCATGGTGATGGCGACACCGAATGCCATGTCCGCGATGAGCGCGTGGTTCTCGCCGTCGTCAGCCTTCTCCGCCGACGGCGTCTTGTCGAAGTCGCTCTTGTCGCCGAGGGCCAAGACCCCGAAGGCCGTACCAACACCCGCCGCGGCGACGGCAAGGCCGCCGGTGATGAACGCCGGGACGAGGCTACGCGGCTCCGGCGGCGGCGGTGCCGGCGTCGCGGGGGCCGGCGGCGGCGTCTCGACCTTCGCCACGGGCGGCGGCGGCGGCAGCTCCTTGAGCTCGACCTTGAGGTCTTGCTTTGACGCAAAGGTCACGTCGACGGTGCGCTCCGCGGCCTCACGGCCCTCGGCTCGAAACGTCAGCGCGTGCTTGCCCGGCGAGAGCTCGATCTCGGCGGCAGATTGAGCCGGCTTGCCGTCGACGGAGAACGCAGCGCCCGCGGGCACGGTCTCGATGCGCACCTTGCCCGGCGTTGCCTTGATCTCCTCGACGCGCTTCTTGATGCCGTCGACTTCCGGCTGAAGCTTCGCGGGCACATCGGCCAAGAAGCGCTCGTAGGCTGAAACCGCCTCGGGCAGCTTGCCGAGCTTGTCTTGGCAGAGACCCAAGTAGCGCGCCGCCTGAGGCGTCGCCTTGATGCCGTCCGCGGCCTGGAACTCGACCAGCGCACCGGCAAAGTCGCCGGCCTTGTACTTCGCCTCGCCGGCTCCGTACCGGGCCTTCGCCTCGGCCAAATTCGGCTTCTGCGGATCGGCGTCGGGCTTGGCCGCGCCCTTCGGCGCCGGCTTTGCGGGCGCGGGCTTGGGCTTCGCTTGCGCGAAGGATTCTGCTGAGACGAACGAGAGCGCGCACAAGGCAGCGCCTGTCATGAGCCAGTTCCGAAGCTTGAGCATCACGAGCTCCTTGGGGTTGTCGCGGCTAGAACGTACACCACCCAGTCCATCGAAACGACACGAAAATTCGCTAGACCAAAGCGGCGCCCAGCTTGGTTGGCTGGACGCGCATCGTCGGCGGTTAGGCGCCCGGGCCTGCGTGCTCCGGCTCCACGAGCTCGACGAGCACGCCACCGGTGGCCTTCGGGTGAACGAACGCGACCTTGTGTCCGCGTGCGCCACGGCGAGGCGTCTCGTCGATGAGCGGGATGCCCAGCGCCTTGAGCGTCGCGAGGGCCTCCTCGATCCCCTCGACCTCGACGGCGATGTGGTGAAGGCCGGGCCCCCGCTTCTCGAGGAACTTCTCGAGCCCCTCGTTGCCGCGCGGGCTGATGAGCTCAAGGTTCGACTCGCCGATCGGCAAGAGGGCGGCCTCGGTGCGCTGCGACTCGACGACCTCGCGCTCGCGCACCGCGAGACCGAGCACCGCCCTCCAGCGCTCTGTCGCTTGCTCGATGTCGGCGACGCAGACGGCTACGTGATCGATCTTTTTTACACGAAACATCGCGGTGGCTTTCTCGCGCCGCCGTTCCCGGCGGAGCGCGGATTTTCGGGCGGGGCGCCTCGCTTCAGTGGCGCAGCCGAGGCGACGGCCGCGGCGGCTTCGGCTTCGCCGCAAACTCGATAGCGATCTCTTCCACTCCCGGCAAGACGACCAGCGTCGACTCCCGGCCGTCGGCGGAGCGCGCCGTGAGGCGTATGGTCCGGGCGCGCTCCTCCGGCGCGAGCTCGAGCAGCGGCTCCTTCGTGGCGATGGCCAGGCGGACGGGGCGCCCGTCGACGTCGAGCTCAGCGACCGCGACGTTGGCGTGGACGATCAGCGTGCCGGGCGCGAGCCGCGGCTCTTCTGCGGCCGCGCCCGCCTCCGCCCCAGCCTGCGGCGGAGCGGTCGTCGTCGCGGCGATGGGCGCGCTCGGAGGTGTCGCGCTCGCCTTCTCCGAGGGAGGGACCGCCGCGGACGTTGGGACCAGGGGCGTCGGGCCCGGCGCCACGGCCGCGCCCAACACGGGCGCAGGCGGAGGACCGCGCCGCGACAGCGTCGCGCCGAGGGCGACGCCAAGAACGAGGAGCGCCACGCCGGCGCCGCCGAGAAGCCACGGTGACCCCTTCACCGAAGGTCGGCGACGCTTCTTCGTCGGCCCCTCCTCGTTCGGGAACGTGACCGACGCCGCAGCGCCGGTCGTTCCTTCGAGGGGCCCCGGCAGGCGAACGTCCTCGAGCTCATCGCCGTCGGTCATGCTGAGCAGCGGCGCGACGCGAGTGTCGGGCAACAGCGGCCCAATGGCCGCCTCGATGTCCGAGTCGGACTCCGGCTCGAGCATCTCAGCCAGCGGCCTTATAGCGTCGCGAATGTCCTGCGCGAGCCGCTCGTCGTTCTCCTTGGAGCTGCCGGGGACGCCCATGCGCGCGCGAAGACGGAGCACTTCGCCGGCGCGACCGCGGCGCTCGGCGAGCTTGGCCCCTGCGATCTCGGAGAGGAACGCGGCGACCTGCGCGTGGTCGGCCAACATCCCGCATCGTCGCGCGGCTGTCATCAAGTCGCGCGAAAAGCTCAGCGCCGAGTCGGTGCGATGCTCGCGATCGATGATGAGGGCCTCGTGCACGATGTGCTCGATCTCTTCGGGCACGTTCGGATCGATGGTTCGCAGGAGCGCCGGCGGCTCCGATACGACCTTGAGGAGCGTGCCCACGTCGCCGTCACCGCCGGGGTGCAAGCGCCGCTGCGCGAAGAGCTCCCACGCGATCACGCCGGCGGCCCAGACATCGCAGCGACGGTCGAGCGGCAGGCTGCGCGCCTGTTCGGGCGCCATGTACGAGATCTTCCCCTTCACGAGACCTTGTCGCGTGTGGCCGAGGCGTGATGACGCCTTCGCGATGCCGAAGTCGGTGAGCCGCGACGTGCCGTCGACGCCCACGAGGATGTTCTGCGGCGACACGTCGCGGTGCACCAGGTTCACGAGCTCGCCTCGCTCGTCACGCAGCTCGTGTGCTGCGTGAAGCCCCGCGAGCGCGTCGAGGAGAATGCGCAGCCCCACGGCCGGCGGAAGCGGCCTGCGTGCCAAGGCCGCGCGGCGCCTGAGGCCGCCGAGGGTCTCGCCCTCGACGTACTCCATGATGAGGTACATCCCGAGCGGGTCTTCGTCGACCTCGAGGACGGGGACGACGTTCGGGTGCCGCACGCCGGAAGCGAGCTTCGCCTCCTCGAGGAGATCGGTCGTGAACTCGGGGTTGTCGCGCAAATGGGCGTGCGTCAGCTTCAGCGCCACTTGGCGCGAGAAGCCACGGCCCCCGGCAAGGCGAGCAAGGTAGACCGTCGCCATCCCGCCGCTCGCGATCGGCAAGACAACTTCGTATCGCCCCACCCGTTCGGGGATCGACGTCACGGTCGCGTGCGAGTCCGCCATCCCGCCGGGCAGTTTAGCACGCATCGGATCGGGGTCGCCGGCGCCATCGGGGTTCACGCGAGGGGGAAAATCGCGCTATGGTCGTGGCCTGATAGGGCGAGCGCGCCATACATCACCCGCGCTCCGAGGATGCCAATGAAGCTTCTCCTTGGACTCGTATCGTTCACCGCCGTCGCCGCTGGGACGCTCGTCGGCTGCGCCGCAACGCTGGCTCAACCCTTCGATACGTTGAAGAAAGACGCGGCGCCGATGACCGTCTTCCGGCTCCAGAACTTCGAACCGCCGGCACAAGCCGCCGCCGCGCCGGGCGCCACTGTGGGGGGCTTCGCGCTCCCGCCCCAAATCCAACAATGGATCACAGCCGGCGCGCAGATGTTGCCTCCTGGCCTTTTGCCGCCGGGCCTCATCCCAGGCACGGCCGCGGCGCCCGCGGCTCAGGCGCAGGTCGCTCGGTTTCACGAGTTCCGCATCCTCGGCAACGTGAACGTGGCAGACCCGAGCATTCACGCCGAGATGATGGACATCCTCGGCAAGGAGTCCAACTTCGACATGCCACGCGAGAGCTGCATGTACGCCGAGTTTGGTGTCGCTGTCGCCCAACGCGGCCAGCCGCCCGCCGACGTCCTCGTCTCGCTCTCCTGCAACCAGGTTCGGACCTTCGGTTTCGTCTGGCCGCACGGGCAAAAGACCGGGCTCAAGCCCGACACCACCAAGCGCATCATCGAGGTCATGAAGCGCACCTTCGGCGGATGACGTCGGCCCGCACGCGACGCTAGCGCAACAGCACTGTTTCGTCGCGACCTGCCGATGACGCGCCGCCTCGACCCCTACGAGCCCAACCCGCTGCTCGGTTGGCTCTACGATCGCTTCTTCGCGCACATCGAGGTCGACGAGGCGTGGGCCGCCAAGGTCCGCGAAGCCGACGCGCACGGCACGGTCATCTACGTCCTCCGGAGCGTCTCCTTCGTCGACTTCTTTGCCCTCGACCACCTCACCAAGCGGCTTCGGCTGCCGCGCGTTCGTTTCGCCAACGATCTAGGCCTCTGGCTCCTCGAGCCCATGGGCCGCGGGTGGCTGCAAGCGCTCGCTCCGAAAGACATGGGAGAGAACGTCGCGGACCTGAGACGCGCCGTCGCCGAGGGCGCGTCGGCAGTCCTTTTCCTCAAGAGGCCGCCGGGCGTCCTCGACGTCCAGCGTCGCGGCAAGAGCGAAGGCGACCCATTCCTGCGAGAGCTCTTCGCGCTCCAGCGCGAGAGCCGACGCCCGATCCTGCTCGTGCCGCAGGTCTTTGTTTGGTCGAAGTTCCCAGACCAAGACGAGCGCCGCCTCGAGGACGTTCTGCTCGGCTCCCGCGAGTGGCCCGGCCGTCTCCGCACGATGGGGCAATTCCTCGCCAACTACCGCCACGTCGCGCTCCGCGCCGGAGAGCCCGTCGATCTCGAGACGTTCCTCGCGCAGGAGGGCGCCGAGACCCCGAGCGACGACGTGCTCGTGAGGCGACTCGTGTACGTGCTGCTCCGGCGCCTCGAGCGGGAGCGTCGGTCGGTCCTTGGGCCCGGCAAGAAGTCCCGCGAGCGCGTGCGCGAGGAGGTCCTTCGCAGCCCCAAGCTTCAGAAGGTCATGAAGGACATGGCCGGCGAAGGGGCCCTGGAGCAGCGCGTCGTCGCGACGCGCGCGACGGACATCTTGCGCGAGCTCGAGGCCGACCTCGACATGACGACGGTCGCGGCCCTCGACGCCGCCTTCGACCAGACCTTCGCGCGCATGTTCACGGACATCGAATACGACAAGGTCGGCCTCGAGCGTCTCCGCGCGACGGCAAAAGACGCCGTCGTCGTGCTCTTGCCCAGTCACAAGTCGCACATCGACTACCTGGTCCTTTCCTACGTCCTTTACACGAATCACGTGCAGCTTCCCCTCATCGCCGCCGGGGACAACCTCAACTTCTTCCCCGTTGGCGCGATCCTTCGCAACGGGGGCGCCTTCTTCATAAGGCGCAGCTTCAAGGGCGATCGGCTCTACGGCGCCGTCGTCGACGCGTACATGCGGCGCCTCATCCTCGATGGCTGGTCCATCGAGTTCTTTCTCGAGGGCGGGCGCTCGCGCACCGGCAAGCTCCTCTCGCCGAAGCTGGGCCTCCTCAACATCGTCGTCGAAGCGGCGCTCGGAGCCGAGTCGAGGAAGGTGTACTTCGCACCGATTTCCATCGGCTACGAGCGCATGGTCGAGGAGGACGCCTTCGTGCGCGAGCTCTCGGGCGGCGAGAAGCGCAAGGAGGACGTCCGCGGCCTCCTCTCGAGCCTGGCGCTCCTCATCGGACGGTACGGCCGCATCAACGTTCAGTTCGGCGACCTTCTCACGCTCGACCAGGTAGCCCGCGAGATGGGCACGCCGCTACCGGCGGAGGCGGCGTCCCTCAGTCCGGCGCGGCGCCGCGCACTCGTGACGCGTCTCGCCTATCGCGTGATGAACGAGATCAACGACGTCACGGCGGTGACCCCCGGCAGCCTCGTCGCGGCCGCGATGTTGACGCACCCGTCGCGGGGCGTGTCCTACGACGAGCTCGCGGCGGCGTCGCGGCGGCTCGCGCTACTCCTGCACGGTCACGGCGCCCGTTTTTCTCCGACCCTCGAGCACCCGGCGAAGCACGGCGACATTCGCGAGGAGGCGATCCGTGAAGCCTGCGAGCTCTACGTCCGCGCGAAGCACGTGGACGTGCGGCTCCCGGGCAAGAAGGTCAAGGAGCGCGACTACGTCGCCGTCTCGCGGCAGAACACCGCGGCGATCTTCGTCGTCAAAGACGAAGGCCGCCTCTCGCTTGAGCTCGCCAAGAACGGCGTCGTGCACTTCCTCGTCTCCGAAGCCTTGATCACCTGGGCCCTTGGCGCCGTCGGCCGCGAGGCTCCGCCGACCGCCGTCGACGTCGTGCGCGAGCGCGTTCGATTCCTCTCGCGCCTCTTGAAGCACGAGTTTCAGTTCCGCGCGGACGCCAACTTCGACAAAATCTTTGACGACACGCTCGCTTCGATGGTTCGCGCCGGTGACCTCGCCGTCGCAGGCAACCTGATCGCGCCGGGCCCTGCCGATAGCCAAGCGCGGCTCTTGCTCTACGGCCGCATGATTCAGTCCTTCCTCGAGGGATACCGCCTCGCCGCGCGCGCCGTCGCGCTCGCCGAGCGGGGTGGCCAGAGCACAAAGGAGATTGGCCGTCGCGCGCTCACGCTCGGCGACAAAATGTTCCTCAAGGGCGAACTTGAGCTCCGCGAAGCCATCAGCCGACCGCTCGTGGAAAATGCTCTTGAGGCGTTCCTCGACCTTGGCTACCTGACCCGAGCTGACGGCAAGATCGCCCTCGCCGAGTCTTACCAAGCGCCGGAGGCGGCGCGTACCATCGAGGCCCGCATCGTCTCGTTCTTGAAGCCGGAGCCATGAGTTCGCGGAGGAGTCTTGTCATCGCGTTTGCCGCCGTCCTTGCCGCAACGCTCCGGGCGGCGCCGGCGCTCGCTCTGTGCTCCGCGGACGCCGAGTGCACGAGCGCACCGTTTCTCGTCTGCGATCCACTGGCCGGCTCGTGCGTCGAGTGCGTCGACGACGCCCCGTGCGGCGGCCGCGTCTGCGAGCGCTCGATGGCGCGGGCCGCGTACGGGCGCTGCGTCCAGTGCTCACCGGAGCGGAGCGCCGCATGTCGCAGCGCCGAGAGTGGCGCGCGTTGCCTCTCCGGCGGAAGCTGCGGCTGCGCCAGCGACGTCGACTGTCAGGGCATGGGCGCGCGCGTTTGCCGCGGCGGCGAGTGCGCGCCCGGCTGCCGCGCCGCGGGTGTCCCCTGCCCCAACGGGGCCGTCTGCGACGCGTCGGGCGCCGACATCGGCAACTGCGTCGCGGCGCCCCTGCAAACGACGACCGACGCCGCTGCACCGACCGCGACGGCCCCGCTGCCGCTCGCGCCAGGCGGCGGCTGCGCCCTCGGGTCGGTAGGCACGGCTCGCTCGCCCGCGACGGCTCCAGTCCTCACCTTTGGGGCGGTCCTTCTCGCCGCTGCCGCGCTTCGCTCCGGCCGGAGGCGGCGCTTGTCAGCGGGGCTTCTGCTGGCGTCGCTGCAAGCGGGCTGCAGTCACGCGCCGACGCCCCTTCGGCCCGGCCTCGCCGGGTCCGTCGGACTTCCGCACCGCGGCGTCCTCGTCGGAGGCGAACGCGTGGAGGAGTCGGCTCATCTGCGCTTCCTGCGCAAGAACGATCGCCGCTACGCGACCCCGCGGTTCGCCACCGTCCTCACGCGCGCCGCCGATCACGTGGCTCGCGCGCGGCCCGGCGCGGTGCTCGTCCTCGGCGATCTCTCGGCACCGACCGGCGGTGTTCTCTTGCCGCACCTCTCTCATCGGAGCGGCCGCGACGCGGACATCCTGCTCTACCTAACGACGCTCGACGGCGCGCCCGTCACCAGCCCTGGTTTCGTGCACGTACGCGAGGACGGCCTCGCGTGGGACGAGCGCGGCAAGCGCTTCTTGCGCTTCGACGTGGCCCGTCAATGGCTCTTGCTCCGCGCGTTGCTCTCGGACGACGAGGCGCGGGTGCAATTCGTCTTCGCCAGCCGGCGCGTTCGCGCGATGTTGCTCGACTGGGCCGTCGCGCGCGGCGAGCCCGACGAGCTCGTGTACCGCGCGCTCTCCGTGCTCGTGCAGCCCAGTCCCGGCGGCGAGCACGACGACCACTTTCACGTGCGCACGGCCTGCGACGCCGAAGAGGTCCTTCGTGGCTGCATCCCATCGGGCCCGGTTCGGGCCTGGCTCGCGCCGGCGACGCCCGGGGACTCGGCGTTGGAGGTCGCGAGCCTCGTCCAAGAGCTCGCGCGGCCTGCCTCCTGGGGCGCCGCGTCCAGCGCCGGGGCCAGCGAGCCGTGAAGAGGCGCAGAGAGGAGAACCGCGGCGACGCCAGCATTCGTCTCGTGGCGAGCGACTCGCTCGCAGTCCCTCAATTCTTGGCCGACGCGAGCGTCGCGCTCGCCTACCTCGACCCGCCCTTCGCTGTCGGCGTGGAGTTTCGCGCCCGCACGCAGCGAGGTGAGCTTCGCGCCGCCGGGAAATCAGCGGGCCCCGTCGCCTACGTCGACAAGTGGCCCACGCTCGACGCGTACCTCGCGTGGCTCGAAGAGCGCCTGCGGGCCGTCGCCTCGGTGCTCGCGCCGACGGGCACGGTGTGGCTTCACCTCGACGGGCGGGCGGTGCACGAGGCGAAGCGGGTGATGGACGTGGTCTTCGGCCGCGATGCCTTTCGTGGTGAGGTCATCTGGGTGCCGGGCAACGGCGTGAAGACGCGGCGCGGTCCCGGGCTGGGCCACCAGACGCTCCTCTGCTACGCGCCGAGCGACGCGTTCACCTGGAACGGCAAGGACCCCGCCCTTCGCGCCCCCTTCGCGAAGACGAGCCTCGCGATGCATTTCAAATCCGTCGATGGAGAGGGCCGCGCGTACCGCGAGCGCGTGGTCAACAAGCGCGCGTATCGCTACTACGCCGACGAGGGCCGCGCCATCGGCAGCGTGTGGACCGACTGCCCGTCGATGGTGGCGAACACGCCGCTTCGCGACGAGACCACGGGCTATCCGACGCAAAAGCCGCTCAAGCTGCTCGACCGCATCGTTCGCGCGTCGAGCCGCGAAGGTGAGCTCGTGCTCGACGGCTTCTGCGGTTCGGGCACCACGCTCGAAGCGGCGGCTCGCGCCGGGCGGCGCGCCATCGGCTTCGACTGCAGCCCCTTGGCCATCGCAACGACGAAGGCCCGCCTCGAAAAGGCGGGCCTCGGGTTCACGCTCGAGCCCTGAAGGACCTCGCGAACCGGTGCGCCGACTTCGCCGGCGCACCATCCAAGAGACCCTCAGGCGGCAGCTTCGCCGGAGCTCGAGGAGCCAGCCTTGGGCGGGATGCCCGAGGCGCGACGACGACCCTGGGCCGCTTCCGAGAACCATTGACGGTACGCGGCGGGGCTGATGCCGGAGCGACCGCGGAACGAGCGGTGGAAGAACCGAAGGTCTTCGAAGCCGACCCGCGTGGCCACGTCGGAGACGAGCATGTGCGGCTCCGTGAGGAGGAGGTGTGCCGCCTCGAGGAGTCGGCGGTGCAGGCGGTAGCGAATCGGCGTGATGCCGAAGCGGCGCGCGAAGGCGCGCGTGAAGGTCTCGGGGTGCATGTTGGCCATCTCGGCCAGCTGCGCCACGTAGAGGGGCGCGTGGGGGTTCTTGTCGATCTCGCGCTTCACGGCGAAGAGCTTGTCGGCGGGGATCGCGACGCCGTGACGCCCTGTCAGGGCCTGGAGGAGGTCGCGAAGCGCTTCGCCAGGCTCCGTCTCGCCATCGGCGCGGACGATCTCGCGAACCGCTTGAACGAACGCCTCGTCCTCGATGGCGCCATCGCCGAAGACGAAGTCGGCGATGCCGAGGGCTTCAAGGTCGCGGAGGCCGAAGGTCACCAGCACCCCGGCGGCGCCAGACGTGAAGTGCTCCTCGTTGTAGCGCTCGCCGGGGTTCAGCCCGACGATCGTGCCTTCCCGAATGAGGCGGGGCGAGGCGTCTCGGGCGCGCTGGACCATGCACTCGCCGCCAAGGCACACGAGGATCTCGTGCCAGGGGGCGATGATGTCCGCGCGACGGACGCTGCTGGAGTTCGAGAACTCGAGCCGTGAAAGGAGAAGCCCCCGAACTGGGTTACGGAGGGCCAGGCGGTGTTCGTGTCGGAAGGCTTCGCTTAGCATGCCTACCGTGTGTGCAGGCGGCGTGCCGCGACGGGTTTCGCCATCTTAGGCTGTTTTGTCCCTCTCGAATTGGGCAGAAGTGCGCGTAATGAGCTGCGCAATTTGTCCCCAGAGTGCGTGAGGCCCTGAAACCGCACAACTCTCACATGTGGGGGATTTCGACACCCCACCCCGGATCGCCAGCCGGGATCGATAACAGCCCGTTTAGCGCCAACGCGCCCGGCTGCACGACCTCCTCAGACTGACGTCGGCGACGTCGCAAGGGTCGGGCCGCACCCGCCACGTGGTGGGCACGCCCCCAACTATCGGATTTTATTAGCCGCAGTGCCGCGTAGGCGCGGCGCGCGTGTTTCAAGGCGGCTACACGTCGGATCACGCCACGGAAGATCCGAGCCGCGAGCCCCACGATCTGGCGGCACGTGGCGGCCCCGGCGACGCGGCTCGACGGCCGCCGAGAGCGTCGCTGTGCATGCTAAGCGTTGACGAATTCTGCTGACCCCGCGGGCGGTTGGCGCACCCTGCCGCGTCACGGCACCGAGCCACAAAAGCCCGCCCGCCTCTTGCCGCGGGAACAAAACGGCGCGAGATCCGCGCACATGAGTGACTCTCCCAAAGGTTCACCCCGCCCCGCCGGCCCCATCCACAAAGTGGGCGTCATCGGCGCCGGCGTCATGGGCGCCGGCATCGCCGCCCACCTCGCCAACGCAGGCCTCCGCGTCGTCCTCATCGACATCGTCCCGCCCAACCTGACGGACGCCGAGAAGACGGACAAGCGTGCGCGCAGCCGCTTCGCCGAGGGCGGCCTCGAGAAGGCCATCAAGAACAAGCCAGCGCTCTTCTTTCACAAGTCGTTCGCGCACCTCGTCTCCACGGGCAACACGGAAGACGACTTCGACAAGCTCGCTGACTGCGATCTCGTCATCGAGGCCATCATCGAGAAGCTCGAGCCGAAGCAGGCGCTCTTCGAGCGACTCGAGAAGACGCTGCCGCCCCACGCCGTCGTGGCGTCCAACACCTCCGGCCTTCGCATCGTCGACATGACGAAGGGTCGCTCCGAGTCCTTCCGGCAGCGCTTCCTCGTCATGCACTTCTTCAACCCCGTTCGCTACATGAAGCTCCTCGAGCTCGTGGCGGGGCCCGACTGCTCGGCCGAGACCAAGACGCGCATCGAGTCCTTCGGTCGCGAGGTCTTGGGCAAAGGCATCGTTTGGGGCAAGGACACGCCGAACTTCGTGGGCAACCGCATCGGCATCCAAGCCATGATGACGACCATCCACGAGATGCTCAAAGACGGCCTGGCGCCGGAAGACATCGACGCGATCACCGGCACGCCAATGGCGCACCCGAAGAGCGCGAGCTTCCGCACCGGCGATCTCGTCGGCCTCGACACCTTCGCCCACGTCGCCAAAAACTGCTTCGACGCGCTCCCCGACGACGAAGACCGCGCCGTCTTCGCGCTGCCGGCCTACATCCAAGCGATGGTCGAAAAGAAGCTCCTCGGCAACAAGACCAAGGGCGGCTTCTACAAGAAGGGCGCCAACAAGAGCATCGAGACCTTCGACCCGTACAAGCTCGAGTACCGCGCCAAGGGTGGCGACGAGAGCATCAAGAACACCTGCAAGGCCATCGCGAAGCTCGAGGATCCGAAGGAGCGACTCCAGAAGCTCGCCGCCGACACCGGCAAGGCCGGCACCTTCGCGTGGAAGATCGCGTCCAAGTCGATGGCCTACGCGGCCAGGCGCATCCCCGAGATCGCCGACTCGGTCGTCGCCATCGATGACGCGATGAAGTGGGGCTACAGCTGGGACCTCGGCCCCTTCGAATCTTGGGACGCGCTCGGCTTCGTGGCCACCTGCGAGCGCATGGAGAAAGACGGCATCGCCCTCCCCGAATGGATCAAGAAGATGCGCGCCACCGGCGCCACCTGCTTCTACAAGGACGATGGCTCCGTCTGGTCGCCGCTAAAGAACGAATACGAGAAGGTCACGCAAGACCCGCGCAACGCCACGCTCGCGCAGACGCGCAAGGGCGGCGCGCCGGTGCTCAAGAACGACGGCGCCGAAGCCTGGGACCTCGGCGATGGAGTCCTCGGCGTCACCTTCAAGACGAAGGCGAACAGCATCGACCCGGACACCATCCAGATGTTGCACGACGCCTCGGCGCGCGCCGAGCGCGACTTTCGCGGCATGGTCGTCTTCAACCAAGGCGAGTTCTTCTGCGTCGGCGCCAACCTGATGCTCGTCGTCATGGCCGCCGGCGGCGGCGCCTGGGATCAGATCCGCACGATGGTGAAGAACTACCAGTACGCCACGCAGCGCATGAAATACGCGCGCGTGCCCGTCGTCGCGGCTCCCTACAACATGACCCTCGGCGGCGGCCTCGAGCTCTGTTTCGGCTGCGACGCCGTTCAAGCCGCGGCCGAGACGTACTCGGGCCTCGTCGAAGTTGCCGTCGGCTTGATTCCCGGCGGGGCCGGCACCATGAACATGCTCTGGCGCGCCTTTGAAGGCGTGCCCGAAGGCATGCAGCTCGACTCGTACGCCGTTGTTACTCAAGTGTTCAAGAACATCGCCCTCGCCAAGGTCGCGACGAGCGCCGACGAAGCGAAGGCCTTCGGTTACTTCCGCAAGACCGACGGCGTCTCCTTCGACCGCGCGCGGCAGCTCGCGGAGGCGAAGGCCCGCGTCATCGGCATGGCCAACGCCGGCTACCACCCGCCGGCACCCAAGGCCTACACGCTGCCCGGTGACAGCGGCATCGCGACCCTCAAGATGATGGTCGGGACGCTCGTCGACGGCGGCCACGCGAGCCCGCACGACGCGAAGATCGCCGTCAAGCTCGCCGAGGTCCTGTGCGGAGGTCGCGGTGGCGCGGCCCGCGAGGTCACCGAAGACGAGATGCTCGAACTGGAGCGCGAGGCCTTCATCAGCCTCTGCGGCGAGGCGAAGAGCCAAGAGCGCATGCAATACATGCTCATGAACAACAAGCCGCTGCGTAACTAAGGAGCAGACCATGAACGAAATCGTGATCCTCGATGCGGTCCGCTCTGCCGTTGGCCGCGCCCACAAGGGCTCTCTCGCCTTCAAACGCCCCGACGAGCTCGCCGGCGACGTCATCCGCGGCCTGCTCGCGCGCTACCCCGCCATCAAACCGTCAGACGTCGAGGACGTGATCCTCGGTTGCGCGATGCCGGAAGGCGAACAGGGACTCAACATCGCGCGCGTGGCCGCGATGCTCGGCGGTTGCCCCGCCGAGACAAGCGCCATGACGATCAACCGCTTCTGCTCGAGCGGCCTTCAAGCCATCGCGCTCGCGGCTGGCGCTGTGGCCATGGGCACCAACGATCTCGTCATCGCTGGCGGCGTCGAATCGATGACCATGGTGCCGATGACAGGCAACAAGCTCTCCGCCTCGCCTGAGGCGATGGAGAAGGTTGCTGCCGTCTACACGCCCATGGGCATCACGGCGGAGAACGTCGCGAGCCGATTTGGCGTCTCACGCGAAGACCAAGACAAGTTTGCGCTCGCGAGCCAGAAGAAGGCCTCGGCGGCGCGAGAAGCGAAGAAGTTCGACGCGGAGATCATCCCCGTCATGTCCATTCGCTACGAAGGCAACGAGCAGAAGACCTTCGAGTTCAAGAGCGACGAGCTCGTGCGCCCTGACACCACGCTCGAAGGGCTCACGGCCCTCAAGCCGAGCTTCAAGGTCAATGGTTCGGTCACGCCCGGCAACGCGTCGCCGCTCTCCGACGGCGCCGCCGCCTGCCTCATCACGACGCGCAAGCGCGCCGAGGAGTTGGGCATCAAGCCGCTCGGCGTCTTCAAGGCCTTCGCCACCGCCGGCGTCGACCCGTCGATCATGGGCATCGGCCCGGTGCCCGCCGTGAGGAAGCTCCTCCAGAAGACCGGCCTCTCCATCAAGGACATCGACGTCATCGAGATGAACGAGGCCTTCGCAGCGCAGGCCGTCTATTGCCAGCGCGAGTTGGGCATCCCGGACGAGAAGCTCAACGTCAACGGCGGCGCGATCGCGCTCGGCCATCCCCTCGGCTGCACCGGCGCAAAACTCACCGCGTCGGCCCTCTACGAGCTCAAGCGCCGCGGCGGCAAACACGCCATCGTGACCATGTGCATCGGCGGCGGCATGGGCGCGGCGGGTCTCTTCTCCCTCTGAGGAGGAGCCCGTCTCCCTCGAGGGAGAGGTCAACGGCGGGCACGAGGCTTCGGTCTCGTGCCCGTTGTCGTTGCGGTCGGCGTTGCGGCGCTCGCGCCGCCCTTCCTTGGGCCCTTCAAGGGCGCCCTCCTCGGGGGCGCCACTGAGTCTTTGCTTCCCCAACTGGGACCTCATGAAGGGTGGTTTTCCGCAAATCGGAGCCCCAACGGGCTTGATCGAGCCCGCTTTTCGTAAAACGCACATCGGCACACCTCGTGCACGGCGGGGGCCATGCGCTCCTCCGCCGCCCTCCTCTTTCTTGCTCCCTTGATGGCCCTCGCCTGCTCGTCCACGAGCGATGGCGACGGCGACGAGTCGGCCCTCGAGACCGCCGCGCCGAAGCCGGTGTGCGTCGCCGACGCGACCTACCCGAACGCCGCCATGGCGCGCCTCTTCCCCGAAGACGGCGCCGGTCGCAAAGTTGGAAACTACACGTCGTGGCCCGACGTCGACCCGAGCGGGCGAGAGCCGGCCATCGCCGCCGATGTGATCGCCCCGCGGACGGACCCCGACGAGGCCCGCGCCAACCTCGCCTCGCGCTTCGGCGCGTGCGGCGACGACATGGCCAAGCACATGAAGACGGCCAAGCCGAACGTCTACATCTACTTCACCGGCTACGGTGATCCGGCTCAGAACAACTACATGGTCGATGAAGCGGCCGTGATGAAGTGGCTCAACGAGCGCGATCCGCGCGGCATCATCTTCTCGGTGAACTGGAACTGCGCGCGCTCCGGCGACGCGTTCTGCAGCGCCAACGCAAAGGCGCTGGCGCCGAAGCCCGGGACGCCCGAGTGGACGAGCTTCGACCGCGCCATGCGCGTCCTGGCCGGCGAAGGCGAAGCGCAAAAGACGATGGCGGGCATCGGGCAGGTGCTCGCGCAACAAGGTGGCGGCTACGACGCCGCCGTTTCGCACGCGATGCAGCTCGGCGTGAAGCTCGTCGACCAGCTCCTCGTTGCCGACAAGGGCCCGAGCGGCAAAGAGCTCCTCGGCAAGATCCACTTCCTCGGCTACTCGATGGGAGCTCACGCGGCCGCCGACATCCTCGTCCAGGACTTCACGCCCGACGCATCCGTTGGCTACAAGTGGAGCCGCGAGGGCGTCTGCGAAGACGGCGGCAACGTGTGCACGGTCGCCGGTCTCAAGAAGGTGAACTGGGCCCTCGGCCTCGGCACGCCCGGCTGGTCGGAGGCGCTCCGCGCGTACAACGCGAACCGCACCGATGACGGCTCGGCGAAGAGCGGAGGCCTCCTCAAGATCAAAGATCCCCGGTTCGGCGGCAAGCTCACGATCTTCAACCGACGCATGGACCCGACGTCGACGGCCGACGATACCTTCGAGCGCGGTTTCGCTGACATCTTGTTCGGCGACTACAACCACTACTCGCACGACTACAACCTGCCGATGTTCGTGCAACCGGGCTTCGTGAACGTGCTCGATCCGTTCCTCGAGTCGAAGGCGGCCAAAGACGTGACCGAGCTTGGCGTCTTCTACGACGCCGCGGGATTCATCGACTTCGACGATTGCAAGGAAGGGTCATGCGCGGCCCGGAACCACTACCTCGCGCATCAGACCAATCGAAGCCACGAGCGCATCACCCTCATGCAGACCGGCAAGGTCCAGACGACCGACGGCGTGGCGCGCGCCGATCGGCGCGAGAACCGCGGCGTCAGCTTCACGGCCAACGGCGCGGCGCCCGTGGTCATGCCCTCGATGGACCAAGAGGACCTGCGGGGCGGCGTCGAGCTCTACTACCGCCCGACGGCCTACGACCCCGGCGCGCCGGGCAAGAACTTCGGCCTCTTCTCCTACGGCGCATGCGCGGCGAACGCCCCCAGCGGCGAGCTGATGCCAGAAGCGTACGTCAGCGACAGCGGCGAGATCGTGTTCGGCATGAACTGGCTCGGCCAGCGTTACGAAGTCAAAGCGAACGCTCGCGGGAAGCTGAAGAAAGATCAGTACACGCACCTCGCCTTCACCTGGGAGCTTCCCGTCCTTGCGCTCACGACGCACGCGAAGACCGACGCCGAGCTTGGCGCGAAGGCGCCGAAGATGGCGGCCGACATCCAGAAGCACGGCGCTGCGCTCGTCTGGGCAAGCGGCCTCAGGAAGCCGCTCGCCACGACCTTCTCGCGACAAGAGGGCAAGGGCACGCTGCGCATCTTCGCCAACGGCAAGCTGGCAGCGGAAGCAGCGCTCGGCACCGACGACTCGCGGCGCGACTGCCTCTCGATGGCCGACGTCCTCACGGACAACGGCTACGAGACCGGCAACGATGGCAAGTACCCGGCCTACCTGCCTTACGCGAACGTCACCCGGTCGAGCGAGAGCGACACAGTCGAGGTGAACGGCCAGCCCATCGGCACGCGCTGCAAGGCCTACAAGGTTCGCAACGTCCCGGTCGTGTTCGGCTGCGCCCGCGGCGCTGGCGTCAACGCCGGCGGCGACATGGACGAGCTCCTCCTCGTCTACGGCAAGGGGCGTCAGTCCTACGACAACGTCGGCGAGGGCGGAAAGCCCAAGAACTGGCCCATCGGCGTCAACTACGACGCGACGGCGTTCCGCGCGAAGTGAGCGAACGTGACCGGGCTTCGACCGGCGTGCGCCTGCGCTTGCCTAAAGCGCGACGCCGGTCGTCACGGTTGTTTGCGGCTCGGTGTACACGATGCACACGGCCCTTTGACCTCGCACCACGTTGACGCTGCCGGTGCTCATGCCTTGGTACGTGCCGTAGGAAGCGCCGCCGCCGCGGTGGACCGTCCCGTAGCTCTGACCCGTCACCGATTGGACGCGTTCCGTGGGCTCGCCCACCATGAGCGCATCGCAACCGACGCCGGCCGCCCGCGCGCGGACCTTGGCGAGCATCTCCGGGGTCCCGCCGCTCGTGGGCGAACGTTGTTCGATCTCAAAGAGGCCCACCTCCACGAAGGCGCGCGAGGGGCGCGTCGCCATAAGAAGCTCGACCGACTCGGGGCTCCTCGGCGCAAGGGCACGCGGCGGCGCGTTGAGCGGCGTGTATTCGAGCGAGTGCCCGCAGGCGGCGGAAGCGAGGGCGAGGGCGAGGACGAAGGCGGCTCGGTGAATCATCGCGGCGCCGTCAGCAACGAGCGTGCCGGAGGACTCGCGCGAAACGCCCGGGGCGTCGTCCTCCAGTGTAATCGCTGGGTCACGCGCTCCGTGAACCGAGGCTGACGGCCGCCGCTCGCTTCACTCCTCGTTGCGACGCCCCGGGTTCCAATCACGCACCGGATCGACACGCGTTTCCAAAAAGCGCGCGAGCCGGTGGAAGTCGCTGCCACCCTCGATGAAGCGAACCTCCGTGGTGAGCGACCCTTCGTGCACCAGGTCGTGAAACGGCACGTAGTGGAGCCGCAACTGGCCGCTGCAGCTCACCATGTGCCCGTCGAGGTCTTCCTCCACCAGCGCCCGGTACGCCCCGATGCCCAACTGGCTGCCCAACATGACGTCGAAGGCGTGGGGCGGTGCGCATCGCGACTCGTACCCGAGCTGCACCCCGGTGAGCTTCTTCTTCCGCCCTGTTCGGCCCTCGTAGCGTTCGCCGACGAGGCGAGCCACGAGTTTGCCGAGGTCGACCTTTCCGAGCGAGAGGTGGCCGTGTTCGTCACGTGACGCGCCAGCCAGGGCGCCCTCCGGCAAGAGCTCAGAGAGCCCCTCGGCGAGCACCACGGTCCCGTAGTGCTTGTCGTACTTGGTCTCGCGCACCAAGATCACGTCCACGATGCGATCGGCGAGCTTGACGAGGTCGAGCTTGCCGTCGCTCAAGAGCTCCTGCGCCGCGTCCTCCGTCGCGATGACGAGGTTGGCTTCCCCGGCGATGGCCACGCCGTAGCTGAGCCAGCCCGCCTTCCGACCCATGGTCTCGACGATGTAGTAGCCGCTCGTCGCCAACGCGTCGGCGCGGAGGTTTTGGAGCTCCTTCGCCATCACGTCGACGGCCGTGAAGAAGCCGAAGGTGAAGTCGATGCCGCGGTAGTCGTTGTCGATGGTCTTCGGCAGGTGAATCACGCGGACGCGGCGCGCGCCTTGGGGGAGCGTCTTCTGGTACCGATAGAGGAGGTTCGCGGTGCGCAGCGTGTCGTCGCCGCCGATGGAGACGAGCGCGTCGATCTCCATGTCGACGAGGGCGCTGTAGACGTTGCGGAGGCGCGTCGTCTTCTCTTCGTCCTCGAGGTCCTCCGGCTTCTCGATGCCCTTGCCGGGATTGGCGCGCGACGTTCCGATGAGAATGCCTCGCGTGTTGCGGAGACCACGCGTGTCGCGCTCCGTTAGGATGCGGTAGTGGCGGTCGGGCAAGAGGCGGTGCGTGAGCGGGTGATAGTCCTGAAGGTTCGAGTAACCGTGGAAGAAGCCGACGACCTCCTTGTTCTCCTCCAGGAACGAGACGGCGGCCGCCCCGATGACGGCATTCGCCGCCGGTGCCGGCCCGCCGGCGAACACAATTCCGACGCGCTTGATGTCTGCCATGGTGCTGCTTTCGGTCTCCGTGAGGTTCGTGACGCGCACCGTCACGACGAACTGGTAACGGGCTCGGCGCTCGGGGCGCCCATCAAGGGCGCCGCCGAGAGCCATCGCCCCAGGTCGAGGAGGGCCCGCTCGGCGAGCGCCGCGTAGCGATCCTTCTTCTTCAGGCGCCGGTTCTCGTGGGGCGGCAAACACGCCCAGGTGATGTTCGACGGCTGATACTTCGGCTGCTTTCGCATGAGATGCGTGCGAATGCCGCCGAGCGCTGTCGTGGGCGGGGGCCCGACCACCTCGTGGCCCAAGAGCGACTGAGCCAGCATCACGGCGCACAAGAAGCCGCCGGCGGCGCTCTCCACGTAGCCCTCGACGCCGGTGATTTGCCCCGCGAGGTACACGTGCGGACTCGCCCTGAGCTGCATCCGCTCGTCGAGGTGCGCCGGCGCGTCGACGAACGTGTTTCGGTGCACCGTCCCGTAGCGGAGGATCTCGCACTCTTCGAGGCCCGGAATCATCCGAAAGACGCGCGCCTGCTCGCCGTAGGTCATGCGCGTTTGGAAGCCCACCAAGTTGTAGGCCGTCGCCGCCGCGTCCTCGGCGCGAAGTTGAACCACGGCAAAGGGCCAGCGGCCGGTCTTGGGGTCCGTGAGGCCCGCCGGCTTCATGGGGCCGAACGCCAGCGTCATCTCACCGCGGTCGGCCATGATCTCGACGGGCAGACACCCCTCGAAGTAACGCACGTCTTCGAAGGCACGAGGCTCGACCTTGTCGGCGCCGCGGAGCGCGGCCACGAAGGCGCGGTATTCGGCCTCCGTCATGGGGCAGTTCACGTACGCGTCGTCACCGCCCTGCCCCTCTCCGTCGCCCTTGCCCCAGCGCGATTGGCGAAAGACCTTCGCTTCGTCGATCGAGTCGGCGCTGACGATGGGCGCGATGGCGTCGTAATACGCGAGCGCGTCTTGGCCCACGCGAGCGGCGAGGTCGGCGGCGAGCTCATCGCCCGTCAACGGCCCCGTCGCGAGGATCACGGGACTCTCGCTCGTGGCCTCGGGAATACGCAGAACGACGCGATGCTCAACGGTGATGCGCGGGTGCGCGGCGAGCGCTTGTGTCACCTCGCGAGAGAACCCCTCGCGATCGACGGCCAGGGCGCCTCCCGCGGGAACCTTGGTGCGCTCGGCGGAGCGAAGGATGAGCGAGCCGCTGCGACGCAGCTCTTCCTTCAAGAGCCCGACGGCGTTGACGAGGGCGGCGCCGCGCAGCGAGTTGGAGCACACGAGCTCGCAGAGCGCATCGCCGGTCTGCGCCGGCGTCCTCCGGTGAGGCTTCTGCTCGAGCAAGAGCACGTCGATGCCACGCTCCGCCAGCTGAAACGCCGCCTCGCAGCCCGCGAGACCGCCGCCCACGACCGTGACCCTCATGGGGTCCCCCAGCCGACGCTCATTGGCGCTCGACGGCGACGACGCCCTCGACCTTGCCGAGCGCTTTCATCACGGCCTTGAGGCCGCTCAAATCGGAGCATTGGAACGTGAAGACGTTGACGGCCGTGCCGTCGTCGTTGGCACGACAGTTCGCTTCGCTGATGTTGATGCCCTGCTGGCTGAAGGTGTGACCCACAGTGGCCAAGATGCCGGGCCGGTTGGCCGTCGTCACCCGAATCTGAACTGTGCGGCTGACCTTCGCCTTAGCGTCCCAGGCGATCTCCACCCGCCGCGCCGGGTCAGTGTCGAACGCTTTGGAGCAACCACGCCGGTGGATGGTGATGCCGCGACCGCGCGTGATGAACCCCAAGATGTCGTCGCCGGGTAGCGGATTGCAGCAGCGTGCGTAGCGGACGAGCACGTCGTCCATGCCGTTGATCTTGATGCCGCCGTCGTCGCCCTTGACCTTGCGAACGAAGCCCTCGATGCGGCCTTCGCGGAGTGAATCCGGCGGCGGCGCCTCGCCCTCGCTGCTCTTGGGCACGAGAACCTCGATGATCTCCGTCGGCTTGATCTTTCCGTAGCCGATGCCGATGAACATCTCTTCGACGTTTTGTACCTTGAGCTCGCCGAAGACCTTACGGAGCTCGCCGTCGTTCTTGAGCAACTTGTTGACGCTGAGGCTCGCCTTGTGAAACTCGCGCTCCAAGAGCTCGCGGCCGAGGCGCAGCGACTTCTCGCGCTCCGCGGCCCTCAGGTAGTTGCGGATTTTGGCGCGCGCGCGCGTGGTGACGACGAAGTCGAGCCAGTCCTTCGACGGGTGCTGATTGGTCTGCGTGATCACGTCGACGACGTCGCCGTTTCGCAGCTTGTACCGGATCGGCTCCATCTTGCCGTTGATGCGGGCGCCGGTGACGCGGTCGCCGAGCTGCGAGTGGATCGCGTAGCCGAAGTCGATGGGCGTGGCGCCGCGCGGGAAGACGCGAACGTCACCCTTGGGCGTGAAGACGTAGACCTCGTCGTCCTGAAAGAGGTCGACCTTGACGCCCTCTAGAAATTCCGCCGGGTCCTTGAGCTCCTTCTGCCACTCCATGAGCTGCCGCAGCCAGCCGAACTTCTTCTGGTCCGCCTCGGCGACGCCGCCGCCGCGCTCCTTGTATTTCCAGTGCGCCGCGATGCCGCGCTCGGCCACCCGGTGCATCTCGTGGGTGCGGATCTGGATCTCGATGCGCTCGCGGCCGGGGCCGATCACTGTGGTGTGCAGCGACTGGTACATGTTTGGCTTTGGCAGCGCGATGTAGTCTTTGAAGCGGCCGGGCACCGGGGTCCACTTGGACTGCTCGGCGAGGCGAGAGGCCAAGGTCTTCGAGACATCGGCGATGTACTTGTCGCGCTCACGCTTCGTCTTCGTGAGCGCGGCGGCCAGCTCCTCAAAGGCGTCGGACTCGAGGTAACGGAACGAGAGGTCTTCGAGCTCGCTCTTGAACTGCTGGATGCCCAGCCGGTTCGCCAGCGGCGCGTAGATCTCCATCGTCTCGCGGGCGATGCGCTCCTGCGCTTCGGGCTTCATGTGCTGAAGCGTTCGCATGTTGTCGACGCGATCGCAGAGCTTGACCAGCAGCACGCGAATGTCTTTCGACATCGCCACGACCATCTTGCGGAAGTTCTCCGCCTGCCGGTCTTCTTTGGAGGTGAACTCGATCTTCGACAGCTTGGTGACGCCGTCGACGAGCTCGGAGATCTCGCTGCCAAACTCGCGCTCGATGTCCTTGGTGGTCGCGAGCGTGTCCTCCACGACGTCGTGCAAGAGGCCGGCGCAGACGCTCGCCGCGTCGAGGCGGAGCTCGGTGATGATGCCCGCGACGTTCGTTGGATGAACGAAGTAGGGGTCCCCGCTCTTTCGCGTCTGGCCGAGGTGCGCGCGGTAGCTGTAGTCGTAGGCGCGCCGAACGAGCTGTTCGTCGACGAGCGGCTGGTACGCGCGAACGCGCTGAATGAGGTCCTCGGCTTGAAGCATTCGGGCGAAAGGCTCGCGGGCGACCTCACTCTGGGGGCGTCGGCGAAAGGCAGGCGAACGAGCCTAAAAATCTAGCATCCTGCACCGCCTCGTCGCAACTGACCGGCGGAGAGACTTGAGGCGCCCGAAAGACTCGCAAGGCACTCGGAAGCGCTCGGAGGCGCTCAGGCGCGTGAGAGCGAGCCGCTTGGGCGGCGGGCGCTCAGCCAGGAGGTGCGTCGAGGCCTGCATCATCCGGGGCGCCGGCGTCGGTCTCGGGGCAAATGGCCCCAGCGACGATCGGCTGGGGCGACAGGCCCGGCGGGGCGCAGCCGTTTAGGGCGCCCCCCGCGCAAAGGCAGAAGCGCGCCTGGGTGCACGAGGCGGCCTGCGCCTCGGTGAAACACGAGCCAACGGCGCCGCAGCCCGCCGCCATGGGGAAGAAGCACCGCGGCGCCCGCGGTGGGCAATCGACGTCGCTGGCGCACGTCACGACGGCGTCGACGGTCTGGGCGTCGACGGCACCGACGGGCCCGGGCGTCGCCGGCTCGTCGGCGTCATCGAACTGCGAGTCGCTGGCGGGAGCCTTGAGCTTGTCGTCGGAGCACGCGTAGAGCAGTCCGAGCGCAGCGACGCCGACGATTTGGGCAACGAGGCAAGCTTTCATGGCGGCGCGATTGTAGCTCTAGAGCGACTGCAAGTCGGTCTGATTCATGAACGACAACGTTCAGCGGCGGCCTTTGTCGCGCAGACGAGCCCGAAGCGCGCGCGCCGCCACACGTCCCACGGCTCTTTCCTCGTGGCCCGGCCGCGGAGGCGCCACCAGCTCGCCCTTGAGCTTCGCGTAACCGCCGTAGCGATCCGCCTCGAGCGTTCCCAGGGCCAGCGCCGCGAGGATGGCGCAGCCGGGCTCCGCCTGGTGTTGGCAATCGGCGAAGCGGCACTCCGCGGCCAGCGACTCGACGTCCGCGAAGGTCTCTTCAACGCCTCGCTCCGCCTCGAAGAGGCCCAGCTCCCTCATGCCGGGCGTGTCGATGAGGGCGCCGCCGCTCGGCAACCGGACGAGCTCGCGCCGCACCGTCGTGTGGCGCCCCTTTCCGTCGCCTCGGATGGCTCCAACGGCGAGCAGCTCGTGCCCCGCGAGCTCGTTGGCCAAGGTCGACTTCCCCACGCCCGACGAACCCAGCATCGCGACCGTCGTCCCATCTTTGGCGATGGACCGCAGCTCCGAGATCCCCACGCCCGAGACGACGCTCGACCAAACGACGCGCGTGCCCGGCGCGGCGCGCAGAACGAGCGCTTCGGCGGCCGCGGCATCGGGCACAAGATCCGCCTTGGTGACGACGAGGACCGGTTCGGCGCCGCCGTCACGCACGACGGTGAGGTATCGTTCGATGCGGCGAACGCTCAGATCATGCGCTGCCGACGTGACGATGAAAACGACGTCAACGTTGGCCACCAGGATCTGTGCCCGCTCGCTCTGCGGCCGCTTGCGGCGAAGGCGCGTGCGCCGCGGCAAGACCGCGCGCAGCGTGACGGCCCCTCCCGACGCCTCGCAGACAACCCAATCGCCGACGACGGGTTTGTCTTCGCCGCGCGCCTCAAGGGTGCGCCGCAGGCTGCGCGGCGCCTGAGCAAGTTGCTCACCGTCGACCGTGAGGACCGTGAAGCCGCCTCGATGCTCGCTCGCGATGCGGGCCGCCTGCGCCGGCAACGGCCCCTCCCAGTGGGCCACGGCAAAGGCCTCGTATTCCTCGCTCCAGCCGGCGGATGACGGGACGACAATCAAGAGGGCCGTGTGTCTGCGAGGCGACGCGCGGACGCGAGCGCGCGAACGACTTCAAGGAGGGTAAACAGCGAAGCGCGCATCGGCGGCCCATCATACACAGCGACCCGCCGGCGCGGCCCAAGCGAACGAGCGACGACGGCCGCCATGAACGAGCGTTCACGGAGCCGTCGCTCCGCGCCAGAATAGGGCGCCGACTGGGTGGCGTGGCGCTTGCGTACGACGGGCCCATGCCTCGCCTGCCCATGAGCTCCGCTCGCCTCGCTTCTTGCGTCACCTCTTGGGTCTTTCTCGCCGTTGCGCTCGTGGGGTGCTCCGCTGCCGATGACGCGATCGACACCGCCGCGGCCCCAAAGGTCACCACGTTGGCCGGCACCTGGCGCACCGACGGGGTCGCCGAGGAGCGCCCCGCGCACGTGACGGTCGAACAGCGGGGCCTGTCGGCGCGACTCTCGCTCGTGCTCGAGGGGCACCCTTGCGCCGAACGCTCGGTGCTCGAGGCGGAGATCTCGACGGAGGGCCTCACGACGTCGGCCGACGTGGCCGGCATGCACTTTCAGGTGACCGGTGAGCCAGGCCTCGCGGAAATCCTCGGAAACTTCCGCGCGCTCCAAGGCGGTCCCTGCCGCGATCAAGCGGGTCGCTTCTCCTTGCGCTGAAGCGCCGTCCGGCGCTGGCCGTCACGGGCGCTCTGCACTTCGGGTAACCTCGGCCCGTGCGCGGCTCCGTCTACGTCCACTTCCCCTACTGCCTGGCGAAGTGTCCGTATTGCGATTTCGTCAGCTACAAGGCCGCGCCCGCGGCCATCGACCACGAGGGCTATGCGGACGCCGTGCTCCGCGAGCTCGAGGCGCGCCGTGCGCCATTCTTGGCTGCCCTCGCGGCGAAGGGCGGCGAGCCGCGCATCGGCAGCATCTTCTTCGGCGGCGGAACACCGAGCCTCTGGGAGCCGCGCTCTCTCGGTCGCGTGCTCGCCGCGCTCCGTCGGACGCTGCCCGCGACCGGCGACGTCGAGGTCACCGTCGAGTGCAATCCCACCTCGCTGGACGAGGCGCGCGCACGCATGCTCCAAGGCGAGGGGGTCAATCGCCTATCCATCGGGACGCAATCGCTCGACGCTGACGAGCTGCGGTTCTTGGGGCGACTTCACGACCCCGACGGGGCGCTCCGCGCCATCGAGGGCGCGCTTCGCGTCGCTGACCTTCGCGTCTCCGCCGACTTGATCTTCGGCCTTCACGGTCAGCCCGCCGATGCGGCGCCAAAACAAGCCGCGCGTCTCTGCGAGCTGGGCCTCTCGCACGTGAGCGCGTACCAGCTAACGATTGAAGCAGGGACGCAGTTCGGCGAGCTGGCGCGGCGCGGGCGTTTGCCGCTCGCGGACGACGGGCGCGTCGCCGAAGCGTTCTTGGCCCTCGACGAAGCCATGACGGCGCGCGGCTTCCGGCACTACGAGATCTCGAACTACGCGCGGCCGGGACAAGAGGCGCGGCACAACCTCGGCTACTGGCGCGGCGAACCGTACCTCGGCCTCGGCTGCGCGGCCTTCGGCGCCTACGGTGGCGCGCGACGGCGCAACCCCACCGATCCGGCGCGCTACGTCGCTTTCACGCGCGAGCTTGCGGACGCGGGCGCGAGCGCCGACGACGAGCTGGTCGAGCCCCTCGACGGCGCGACGTTGCTGCGGGAGCGCATCATGTTGGGCCTGCGGCTCGAGTGCGGCTTTGACCTCGAGGAAGCGGCGAACGCCGTCGGCGAGGTCGCGTGGACCGACGAACGACGGCGCGCGGCGGACTGGCTCGCGGCCCGTGAGCGCCTCAATGTGCGGGGCAACCACCTCGCCATCCCGCGCCACGCTTGGCTCTTCGCCGACGACACGGCGGCGCGGCTCTTTTGAGCCTCGTGGGGGTCCACGACCGCCGAGCCGTTTGACGACCCGCGTGCGCTCGGGAAAAAGGGACCATGCAGAAGCACCTGTGGGCCCTCGCTTTGGTCATGGCTTGCGGGGACTCGTCGGCCACGCCGGAAGAGCCCTCGGCCGCGACGGACGCGGGACCGAGGCCTGCGCAAGCTGACAATGACGCCGGCCCGGCCGCGCCGAGCGACGCGAGCGCGACCGACGCGACCGCAGCCCCCAGCTACCCGGCGCCTGGCGCGTGGCCCAAGAACAAGGGCCCCGGCGGGCCGAGCGAAGCCTTCACCGCCGACAAGCTCTACGAGAAGTGCGCGTACCTCGACGGCGCCTCCGGCGACACCTTCGATCACCACAACTTGGTCACCATGCTGGACGGCTACCTCGTGATGCCGTGGGCCCCCGAGTGGGGCGGCGGCGGCATCAGCTTCTTCGACGTCTCGAAGCCGTGCGCGCCTACACGCGTCGGCGCCGGCGAATCCGGTGAGATGCGCGAGAGCCACTCCATTGGCTTTTCGCATCGCGGTGGACGCTACGCCGTCGTGGACGGTATCGGCGGAACGCTCGTCGCAACGAAGGGAGGCATCCAGTTCTGGGACGTGAGCGACGTGACCGCGCCCAAGGCCATCAAGCTCATGGAGCTGCCGGGCTTTCTCTACCCCGACGCGTACGCGCGCGTGACGCTCAGCGTCTTCTGGCAAGACCCCTACGTATTCGTCGGCGGCGCCGACAACGGGCTCTTCGTCGTCGACGCGACCGACCCGAAGAACCCGACGCTCGTCAATCAAACCAAGTTCACGCCCACGATGCGCGTCGGACAGGTGCAGGCCATCGGAAACCTCCTCGTCGTCACCACCGCCGAGTCGCCACGCACCGTGCTCCTCGACATCTCGAACCCCAAGGCGCCCCAGCCCATCGCGGGAGGCGATTTCTTGGCGCGCGAGGCCGCCGACGGCGCGCCGCGCGAGGCGTACTTTTCGAACTTCGCCAACGGCTACGTCTTCTACGCGCGCAAGGAGGCTGCCGGTGGTCTCATCGTCTACGACGTACGAAATCCCGCGGCCCCGCTCTTCGCGGGCGTGAAGCCATCGGACGGCAACGGAGGTTACGTCTTCGTGAAGGACAACCTCGCCTTCGTCGGCGAGTCGAGCTTCGCCGCCATTTACGACGTGTCGAACCTCTCGGCCATCACCGAGGTCAAGCGCCTCACGCTAACCGGCGACCTCGACACCATGACCCCCATCGGCAACGTCGTCGTCTTGAGCGTCGACGACAAGGCCGACCCAAACAAGGGTTCGGCCATCGCGCCGTACCAAACGGACGTCGACACCAAGGCGCCGACCGTCACCTGGGCGTGGCCCAGCGACGGGGCGAAGGGTCTCCCACGAACCTCACGACTCGGGTTCACCACGAGCGAGCCCGTCGACTCGGCGAGCGCGTGGGAAGGCTCGGTTCGCCTGATGAAGGTGACGGCCACCGGCAAGGAGAGGGTTCCGGGGACCGTCTCGGCGCAGGAGAACATCGTGAACTTCTCGCCGCTCAACCAGCTCGACGCGTCGTCCACCTATGTCCTCGATGTGCCCGTCGGCGGCCTCGCGGATTTCAACGGCAACGCCATCACGCAACCCTTCTCCCTCACCTTCACCACCGGCCAATGAAGCCGCGGTCCACCTTCGCCATGCCGGGCGTCTTGGGCGGCATCTTGGGAGGCATCGGGACCGTCTTGCTGGCCGGTTGCACCACGGGCGAAGTCGCAAGCGTCACGCCCCCGGCGCTTGGGATCCCCTCGCCGGCCGCGCCACTCGCCCGCGACGCGAGCGCGCCTGTGGACGCGACAGGCGACGCGGCCGTCCTCGCGGCTCGACCGGGCGCCTCGCGCTACGCGCTCGTCGGCGAAGCGGTCGTTCTCGACGCCAGCGCATCCAGCGGTGCGACGACCTTCGATTGGGACTTTGGCGACGGACGGCGAAGCGGGCCGTCGCCCTCGCCGACCGCGAGCGTCAGCTACGGTACGCCCGGCCGCTACACGGTCGTGCTCACCGCGCGCGACTACGGTGGCGCCACGCGCACCGGCTCGCTGGTCCTCAGCGTCACGACGCCCGCCACGTTCTCGCGCTCGGAGAGCGCCACCCTCGTGTCGTTGCCCGACAAGGGCCTGGTCGCTGTCGTAAGCGAGGATGCGAACGAGGTCGTCTTCTTCGGCGACCGCACGCGAGGCCTCGCCGAGGTTACGCGGATCGCGGTAGGCCCGAAGCCCCGCACAGTCACACGCTTCAACGGCCTTCTCGCGGTCCCGTGCCAGGACGATGACTCGGTCGCGTTCGTGCCCGAAGATGGCAGTGGCGCGCCGGTTAAGGTGGCGCTGCCGTTTGGCGCAAGGCCCTACGGTGCCGCCGCTATCGGCGACGAGCTCTTCGTGACGCTGACGGCCACGGGGCGGGTGGCGCGGATCCGCTACGCGACGGGTGCCCCCACGGTTGTCGACACGTTCGCCGTCGCAGCCGATGCGAGGGCCATCGCCGCGCTCCCCGGCGGACGCCTCGCCGTAACGTCGTGGCGCTCGCCCGAGGCGGGCGGCGTCGTCACGCTCGTATCGAACCTCGACACCACGCCGACAACGGAGACGGTGGCGCTCGCCAAAGACACGCAGCTCGCGTCGGACACGGAGATTGGAGGAATCCCTAGCTACCTTGGCCACGTCGCTGTCTCGCCGACGGGAAGCGAGCTCGCGTTGCCGTCGTTGCAGGCGAACGTCATCGACGGCGTCCTTCGAAGTGGCCGTGATCTCACCTTCGAGACGACGCTCCGGGCCATCACGTCCTTCGTTGACCTCGGTGCGAAAGCCGAGGTCTTTAGTCGCCGCAAGCAGTTCGACAACCGTGGCCTGGCCTCGGCAGCCACCTACTCGAGCCGCGGCGACTTTCTCTATGTGGTCATGCCCGGCAACGGCACCGTCGAACGACTCGACGTCCTCACGGAGGTCCCGTCGGGCAACATTTCCCAACTCGGCTACGCCGCCGACGGTGTTGCTCTCTCGAGCGACGACCAGACGCTCTACGTCAACGTGCCCCTGTCTCGCGAGCTCCTCGTCTTCGACACATCCGCCTTCGACACGCCAGCGGCACCCGTCGCGCGCCTGGCGCTCGTCAAGGCGGAGCCGCTCCCGGCCGACGTGCTCCGCGGCAAGCAGCTCTTCAACGACGCCGCCGACGCGCGCCTATCGAAGGACGGCTACATCGCGTGCGCGCACTGTCACTTGGAAGGCGACTCGGATCGCCGCGTCTGGGACTTCACGGGCCGCGGCGAAGGGCTCAGGAACACGACGTCGCTCTTGGGACGAGCCGGCCTCGGAGACGGCCCCCTGCACTGGAGCGCGAACTTCGACGAGGTGCAGGACTTCGAGCACGACATCCGCGAGGCCTTTGGGGGCAAGGGCCTCATGGCCGATGCCGACTTCCTCCAGGGCACACGCAATACCAAGCTCGGCGACAAGAAGGCCGGCGTGTCGACCGAACTCGACGCGCTGGCGGCTTACGTGACGTCACTCTCCGCCGTTCCGCGAAGTCCATCGCGTCCCGGCGCCGGCCAGCTGACCACCGCGGCAGCGCGCGGCGAGGCTGTCTTCGCGAGCGCGGGCTGCGACGGGTGCCACGCAGGGCCGCGGATGACCGACAGCGGCTGGTTTTCGCCGGGCGCGCCTAGGCTGCACGACGTGGGCACCTTGGCGGCCGGCTCGGGTCAGCGCCTCGGCGGGCCGCTCTTGGGCCTCGACACACCGACCTTGCGCGGCGTCTTCGCGACCCCGCCGTACCTTCACGACGGCTCGGCAGCCACCTTGGACGACGTCCTCCTGCGGCTCGGCACGCAGCACACGTCACGCTCCCTCACCGCCAATGAGCGGGCCGACCTGACCGAGTACCTCCTCAGCCTGTAAGCTCCGCGGCGATGCACATCGCCGATGACATCGCGCTGCTGCCCGCCGACGCGACCGCGCTTACCGAGCTCACCTACGAGGTCAACCTCTCGCGCTTCGGCGCGAAGCTCCCACCGCCCGTTCTCTGGTCTCTGACGAAGCTAGAGCGCCTCGTTCTCAACTGCTACGCCCTCGAAGCGCTCCCCGACGACATCTCGGCGCTCACCGAACTGCGTGACCTAACCATCATCAGCTCGCGCTTTCGCTCCCTTCCACCGAAGCTCGCGCACCTCCGCAAGCTGGAGTCGCTCGAGATCGTCTCGGAACAGTTCAAGGCGATCCCCGAGTGCGTACTCGAACTACCGAGCCTTCGATCACTGAAGCTCCGCACGACCCTCGACACGGTCCTCGACCTCTCGCCGTTGACGAAGCTCGAAACGCTATGGCTGAGCGCGTACCGGCAAGCGCTCCCGCGATGGCTCGAGCGCCTGCCCGCGCTGCGCGAACTGCGCGTCCTTGACGGCAAGCCCCACCTGCCGCTGCCCGACTGGTTCTGGGCCATGGGGCAGCTCACGCGCCTTGGCCTTCAATACTCCGCGACGGCGGAGCATCCGCCGCGGCTCGACGCGATGCCGCAGCTCGAGGCCCTGTGGCTCCGGAACAACGAGCTCTCGGGCTTTCCAGCGGCCATCGCCAACATGAAGGGGCTCAAGGCGCTCACGATCGATCGCGACACGCTCGGTGCGTTCCCTTCCGCCCTCTTGTGGGAAGGCTCACCGCTCGAGGTGCTGCAACTCACGCGAACGAAGCTGCGCGAGCTGCCCTCAGAGATCGAGCGCCTCGCGCACCTCCACACGTTGGTCCTCACGGAGAACGCGCTCAAGGGGCTTCCGGATTCGCTCGCGACGCTCCGGCGGCTCAAGGTCCTCTACTTGAACGACAACGCCATCACCTCGTTGCCCGAGGACGTTGGTCGGCTCGGCGGCCTCGAGGACCTCAACGTTCACAAGAACAAGCTCACCGCGATTCCGCCCAGCATCGGAGAGCTCAAGAGCCTTCGCTCAGCGAACTTCGCGGCGAACCGTATCGCCGAGCTGCCGGCGTCGTTCTTCGCCCTAACGACGCTCCGCTCCCTCGCGCTGGAGAACAACCTGCTCGCCGAGGTGCCAGCAGGGCTCAGTCGTCTTACGGGCCTTGAATCGCTCACGCTCCAGAGCAACCCGGCGACGAAGGGCCAGAAGAACAAGGCCGCCGAGGCGATCCTTCAAAGCCTTCGCGCCCGCGGCGCTGGAGCCGACGCCGACCTCGACTCGGACGCCGTGACGTTGCGAGCACGCCTCGAGACGGCAGACCTCGACGGCGCGCGCCAGCTCGCGCGTTCGCCAGCCCTCACGGGTTCGCTCATCGCCCTGCTTGACGATGACAACGCCAAGGTGCGCGGGCGGGCCCTTGGCCTGCTGGCGGAAGTGCTCGACGATCCCTTCTCCCAAGCGATAGCGGGCCTTCGCGTCGTCTTCGCTGGAGCCATGAAGGGCATCAAGGTCGCCGCGGCCAAGGCGCGTCTCACGGCGGCCGGCGCCGCCGTCGACGCGAAGGGCGACGCGCTCGCCGCCGGAGCCGGCGCCCTCGTCGTGCTTGGTGAGCGACCGGGCCTCGCGTCGCCGCTGCAAGAAGGAGCGCGCCTGGCGGCCCTTCCACAACTCCAGGCGTGGCTCGTCAAGGACGCCGCGCCGCACCTCATGGCCGTGGAGACGCAAGATGAAAGCGCCGAGGGCATGGGCGAGCTCTTGCGCAGCGCCGCCGGGGAGAACGTCCTTCTGGGCCTCAAGCTGGCCGAGAGCGGCGGAGTGCCGGCGCCGCTGTTGCCGCTCCTCTTGGCGCTGGGGCGGGCCCACGGCGACGCGAAGATTCGCAAGAACGCAGGCCTGCTCTTCGAGCGTTACGCACCGGCGCCGCTCAAGCTCGCGGTCTCTGCGGCCCTTGGCAAGAACACGTTGACAGAGGGGCTCGACGACAAGGCCGACAAGGCCTACCGCGCCCTCGCAAACGTCGACGGCTTCGCGAGCCGGAGCTTTGCGCTGGAGGTGCTTCGCCTCTCGGGGATCGGTGTTGGATTCCTCTTGGGCGAGCCGCCACCTTGGGGACTCAAGGCGCTTCGAGCGTTGATGAAAGGCGGCGAGCTTGCGCTGGAGCGTCGCGCCAAGTTCCGCGCGCTCCCCGATGACTTCGGCGACCTCGGCGACGAGCTCGTGACCTTGCGACTTCACACGGGCGCCCTCACGACCCTCCCATCGAGCTTCGCCCAATTGGAGCGCCTCGAGGACTTGGACCTTGGCCACAACGCCCTCCTGGCGGTGCCGCCCGAGCTGGCCCGGCTGCCCAAGCTTCGTCGCCTTCGCTTCTGGGCTACTGCGATGACCGACCTCACCCTCCTCGGCGGGCTCACGCCGCTCGAGGATCTCGAGGTGGACTACGCCAACGTGGCCATGCCCATAAGCCTCGCAAGACTCACGAGGCTGCGTCGTCTCGCGTGGCATTCGACGGGGACCCTCGAGCTGCCAGGCGCGCTCACCTCGCTGGAGAAGCTCGAGGCGCTCGACCTCAGCGGGTGCCGTCTGACGAGCCTTCCGGCCGAACTCGGACGACTTCCGCTGAGGAAGCTCGTCCTGACGGGTAACCCCTTCGAGGAGCTGCCGCAGTGCATCTTCGACCTCGCGCGTCTTGAATCGTTGACGCTCACGGTCTGCAAGAACCTGCGTACGCTCCCGGAGCGGCTCGGCGCCATGCGCGCGCTCCGCACCCTCGACCTCACGGAGCTTGCCCAACTTCGCGCGCTGCCCCCCCTGCCCTTCGTCGAGGATCTCTCCATCGCGTACACCAAGCTCGCCGACCCGGTGGCCTCGCTCCTCCCCATGAAGAGTCTGAAGCGCCTCCGCGCGAAGCTGACGCCTGCCGAAGAGGCCGAGCTCAAGGCAGCGCTCCCGGGTCTCACCATTCGAGGATCGTAGGCCGACTACTTGGGGAGGACACGTCGCGGAGGACGACGACCTCGACGCCCGCGAGGCGCTTGCCGGCGAATCGTGCGTGGGACGTGATGGCTCGGAACCGCCGAGTGGAACGCCGGTACGTTCACACCAGCCGCCGAGATTCTCGTAGCATCGTCCGCGTGAGGTTTTCTGGCCCGCCTGGACCGGCCGTTCATCACCCCGTGCGGCGCGCCGCGTTCACCGCGCTGGGCGTGCTCGGCTTCGCCCTCCCGCTGCTTGCGCCGGCGTGCTCTGAGGAGCCACCCAAGGTCGGCGGGCTCATGCTCGTCGTTCGCGAGGACGCCCCCCTCGGCCTCGATCGGCTCGTCATCGAGGTAAGTGCGCGCGGAACACTCCTTCGCCGCAGCGACCTTCGCGTCCCCGAAGATAGTGGCCTGCCGACGACGCTGGCCATCGCCTCGAACGGCGAGCGAGCAACGGCCGTGAGTCTCTCGGTCAGCGCCTACAAGGGCGGCGCCCCCGTCGATCGCCGGGACCACCTCGTCGAGCAGGTGCCAACCGATCGGGTCGGGACGGTCGACGTCGTGCTGAGTTCCCGCTGCGCGAGTCGGGTGACCTTGGTCGGCTCGGAGGCACGCTCGACGTGCGGCCCCGGCGAGACCTGCAACCCAGCGAGCGGCGCATGCGCGTCGGCCACGCTGAACGGAGCCGCACTGCCCACCTTCGAAGCGGGGGACGAGGATCGGCCACCGAAGGTCGAGGGCGGCGCCGTGTCGAGCGACGCGTCGGTCCCAAGCGACGCGGGCGACACCGACGGCGGCGCGACGGACGGCGCCCCTTCCGCCGATGCGAGCAAGGGTGGCCTCGTCGTGTGCGCCGGCGCAACGGAGAAGCGCTGCGCGAACACGTGTGTCAGTACGCTCGATCCCGACTACGGCTGCGCCGCATCGGCATGCCAACGCTGCGATATCGACGGCTCGACGGTCTACTCGTGCGTCGCCGGCAAGTGCAACATCGCGGCCTGCAGGCCCGGGTACAAGTTCTGCGGCGATCGCTGCGTTTCCGTCGACGACCCGGCCTACGGTTGCGGCCCCACGGCGTGCAATGCGACCGCCTGCCCTAGCGTCCCGGCGGGCCAAACGAGGACCTGCGAGGGCGGAGTCTGCAAACTTGGCACCTGTTCGCCGACCACGAAGAAGTGCGGAAACAGCTGCGTCCCCTTCTTGCGCCGCTACGGCTGCGCCAGCACGTCGCTATGCGCCGATTGCCCCGTGGACGAGTCTTGCCAAGGAACTCCCTCTGCATGCGGCTGCACGCCCGACCCGGTCACAGCGTGCAAGGACCAAGAGTGCGGGCCCACGGTGGACAACTGCGGCAATCCCATCACCTGCCCGGACACGTGCGGACCGCTTGCCCCGTGCGGCGGCACGAAGTGCGGCTGCGTCCCCGACCCGCCGGCCGTAACTTGCGCCGGAAAGGATTGCGGCACGACAGTTGGAAACTGCAACCAAATCGTGACGTGCACCAACAAGGCATGCACGGAGGGCCTGGAGGCCTGCGGCGCGGTCACGCCAAACCAATGCGACCTTCCCCCCTCGTGCGCCGGCGGCGGCGCCGGACGCACCGATTGCCGCGGGGAGAGCTGCTGCTTGTCGATCCTCGTTCCCGGCGGGGCCTTCAACCGCGCGAACAGTGCAGGCACCCCTGCCACCATCAGCGCCGTCCGCGTGGACAAGTACAAGGTCACGGTTGCGCGGTTCCGCCAGTTCGTGACGGCCGTCGTCGCCGGTTGGCGACCGGCACAAGGCGCCGGCAAGCACACGCACCTGAACGGTGGACGCGGGCTTGTCCTACCGGCGGGCGCGGCGCCCCCCCATGAGAGCGGCTGGAGCGCGCCGTGGAGCAGCTTGCTCGCAGCTTCGGCAAGCTCGTGGACCACCAACCTGGCGGGCACATTCGCGACGTACACGCCGACGCCGGGTGCGTCGGAGGCCCGGCCCGTCTCGAACGTAACCTGGCCCGAAGCGTTCGCATTCTGCATTTGGGACGGCGGGTTCCTCCCGAGCTTCGCCGAGCTCAGCTTCGCGTGGACCCACGGCGAGGAACAACGCGACCACCCTTGGGCCGGCAGCAATCTGACGACGACCGAGGTCGACTTCTGTCCCAGCTCCCTGCCCGATGGCGGCCCGGGGCCCGCATGCACCGCCGCTCTTCCCGTCGGCTCGAAGCCGGCGGGAGACGGGTTCTACGGTCATGCGGACCTCGCGGGCGGCGCGTACGAATGGACCGCAGACGGCTATGTCGGTGGTACGCCGGACCTGCCGACCCCCTGCGTCGATTGCGCCGGCACCATCTATACAACGGCGGCCATCACCTCGCAGCGCGCTGTGTTCCTCGGCGCGTCGTCCTACACGAGCTCAACGGACAAGACACGAGCGTCGGGGTACGGCATCGAATTCCTGACGAACCGTACCGTCGCGTCGTTTGGGCACCCCTACGCCGGCCCGCTGGGGCTCCGCTGCGCACGCCGCCCGTGACGGCTGGCAGCGGTGGTAGCCTCTTGCGTGCGACTGGCGTCGCCAGGTGCGGCGCTTCCAAAGACCTTCGAACGGGAGTCGAGCTTGAACGTCAAAGTGCTCCGAGCGGGATGGTTGACCCTCGCGGCGGCATGCGCCGCGAGCGCGTGCTCCGGTGGTTCATCAGACCCAGGCGCGAAGACGGAATCCGCCCCGCCTGGCTCGAGTTCGTCGGGTGGCTCGAGCAGCGCCGGCGCGAGTGCGAGTGAGGGGGGCGTCGTGGCCGACGCGCCGACCACCCTTGATGCCAGTCAGCTCATCGACGCCGGTGCCCCTCTTGACGCCGCAAGTACGTCCGATGGTGATGCCGGCCCGGCGGCCAACGCCGGCTACGATGTCAGCGCTCGAATCGCCGCCTTCAACGCCCGACTCGTCGCGGTTCGGGTCGCGGCGGGGCAGTCGGCAACCTCGACGTTCGCTCCCCTTTCGCTACCGACGCCACCAACGCTGACCGCGCAGCTAACGGTTTCCAACGCGACCGAGATGGCGGCCGCTCTGGCCATGAGCAACGTCGAAGTCACGTTCACGGGCAGCGGCTTCACCGCCACGCTCAACCTGAGCGGTCGACACGATCAGCGGTGGATCTTCCCGGCCGGCTTCACGCTGACGGCACCGCCAGACGGGTACGCGATCCAGTACGGCAACGGCAGTCGCATCGAGCTGGTAGGCACCGGCGGCCGCGTGGTCGGCGGCACGTTCGGCGCACCCGTCGACTTGCGCGTTCGCGGCATGGACATCCGCACGCGCACCGATAGCTCACAGATCTACCTCGACACGCATTCGATGGAACCGTGTTCGCGGGTCTTGATCGAGAGCAGCTACTGGTTCGCGCGCTCCTACGCCATGCTCTACGGCCAGTGCACCGACTTCGTGGTCGGCAACAGCGAATTCGTCAGCGCAGGTGCACACGCGACCTCTCGCACCTCCGCCAGCGACCTCGTCCTGTGGATGGACAGCCGGCTCGTGACCCAGGGCACGCAGCAGCTCTTCCGGGCGCACGCTGGCACGAACCGTTTCGCGGGGTGGAATCTTCGCTTGGAGGGGAGCACGGGGATCTACATCGGGCCTGCGGGCGCCGCGGGCGTGAACGTGCAGGACCTCGTCTTGCTCGACAACGCCTATTACGGAGCGGGCCAGGCCATCCACGCGCCGTACACTTCGAGCCTGGGCGCCAACGTGACCATGGCCACGGTGGTCGCCAACCGCGCGTACACCACCTGGACCGACGAGTTGACAGCGGGCCCCGGCTGGATCGTCAGCAACAATTCCGTCAGTGCGCCGGTGAGCGCACCGCCGTGGAGTCGACAGTAAGGGACGCTGTCCAGGCACGAGCTGGCCCGAAACTCCCCTCGCTTGCGCGCCAAGCCGACGCCCGTCGCCGCTCAAAAGACGAAGTACAGGTCCAAATCCGGCACGACGGTCTTCTTGGGCAACACCAGGTTCACCATCGGCACGCTGTAGTTGCCATAGCCGAGCCCGGCGCGCAGGTTGAAGGTCCCCCACGAGAAGACGACGCTCGGCACGATGGAGAACGCTTGGGGAAAGTCGAGCGCGTTCGTCGCTCCCACGGACTGCACTTCGACGCTGGTGAAGGCATCGGGTCGGAAGGTCGCCGAGAGGCGTCCGCTCGTGTTTTGGAACGCGAGGTATCGCCCCGCAAGGACGAAGGCTGTGACGCGCGTCGCGCGGACCTCGAGGTTCGCGAAGAGCTGCAGATTGCTCACCGCGGCGAGGCCATCGAGCGCCGCCGCGTCGTAGCTCCCCTTGAGCGTGACGACCGTATACAGCAAGCCCCCGACAGCGTTAGGCGCTCATCGAAACGGTACGACGCCCCGAGCTCGAGGGGCACGATGCCGAGCTCGGCGCTCCCCACGCTCTCCTTCACGGCCTTGGGCGCGAACCGCGAGAGACCGAGGCTGGCGCTCAGCGAGAGCGGGTCCCCACCGAAGTAGCGCCACTTGACGTGGGCGTTCGCGAAGCCGACGACCCAAGGCACGGCGTAGGTCCCGAAGGTGATCCGGTCCCAGGGCCCCCATTGTTGCTTGAAGAGACCGAGCCGGACGGTGCTCTTCTGGAGCGTGTAAGCGGTGTCGTCGGTGAGCCGCTGCTCCTCTGTGTGGTGCGCCCGGGCGTCCCGCGCCGCCGTCACGGCCAAGCCGATGGCGAGCCCCGCCGTCACGAGAAGCCGGCGCGGCGGCGCTACCATGCGCTCACGCCGCCCTGCTCGCTGAGGCACCCCGCCAGATCGCACGTGAAGGTTCCGTTCTTCGCGCGAACGCCCGTGGCGACGAGCGCGGACGACAGCGTGACGACCACCTGCCCGCCGCCAGCCGGGACGAGCACCTCGACGGCCGACGCGCCAGGCAAGAGGCGCACGGCGACGTCGCCGCGCACGGCGCGGTCATCGATCTGCGCCGACGCCCCGAGCGCGACGACGATGGGTCGCGTTCCGATCTCGCGAAGCGCCACCGGGCCACCGAGGTGGATCCGAAGGTTCGTCGCGTCGCCACCGGCGCGGTCGATGAGAAGGCGGGACGCGCCGACGAGGAGCTTGCAGCGCTCGGCGATGCCCCAAATGACTGGGTCGAGCTTGACGTCGGTGAACGTCACAGTGAGCGCGAGCGAGCCGTTGGCCGCCACATCCGGCGGCGCCCCGGCAGCCCAGCCCCCGCAGACGCGCGTGACCTTCGCGAAGCCTTCACCCTCGAAGAGCGGCGCGGCTTCGGTGTTTGGTTCGGTGGCGACTGCGCCCGCATCGCCGCCCTGCGAGGAAGCGACGGCCGCACGGACATCGTCGACGAGCTTCTGGGGAAGGCCGAGGCCCACGAGGCCCTTCGCCGCCTCGTCCGCCGCGGCCTTCACGGCGCTCTTCGTCGCGTCATCGAAGGTCCCCGTGGGGGCCTCGAAGACCATGAGCACATCGGCCATGTCGGGCGGCGGGGGCTTGTCGATGGTCTCACGCCGACACGCGACGGCAGACGGCGCCAGCGCGGCGAGTGCCAAGGCGAAGAGCGCGGAGCCACGCATCCCGCGCGGAGAGTACGAGGATCGGTCGGGATGTTCCACCGCGAGCAGTGTTCGCCGGTGCGACAGCGTGCTCGGGCTCACGGGCGCGCGGCTACCGCTCGTGAAACCCCTCGGCGCCGATGAGCCGTACGAAGCGGACGTCGCTCAGCTCTTCTTCACGATACCGAATGGCGCTCTCGCGCGTGATGCGTACGAGCGTCTGCGTCTTGTCGCCGACGGGCACCACGAGGCGCCCTCCCACGGCGAGCTGAGCGAGCAGCGGCGGTGGCACCTTGGGTCCGGCGGCCGCCACCGCGATCGCGTCGTAGGGCGCGTGCTCTTGCCACCCCAGCGTGCCATCGCCCTCGATGACCGTCACGTTGCCGTACCCAAGTCGAGCGAGGCGGTCTTTGGCCACGTGGGCCAACGCCGGCATGCGTTCGATGGTGAAGACCTCCCGCGCGAGCAGGCTCAAGATGGCCGCCGCGTAGCCCGACCCGGTGCCCACCTCGAGCACGCGTTCGGTGCCCGACAGCGTCAGCGCCGCAGCCGTCAGGGCCACGATGTACGGCTGCGAGATGGTCTGGCCGAGGCCGATGGCGACGGGCTCGTCGGCGTAGGCGACCTCCGCATGACGGGCGCTCAGACCTGGGTCCATGGGCACCGGGATGAACTTCTCGCGCGGCACCCTGCGAAAGGCGTCCAGCACGCGCGGGTCGACGATGCCGCGCGCGGCGAGCTGTTCGTCGACCATGCGAGCTCGGAGGTGGGCCGGTTCCTGCATCGGCTGCAACGTGCGCATCGCGAGGCAGAAATGAAAGGGGGGCGTCGCTCAAGGCGGCTCGGGCGGGCCTCACGATTCGGGTGGTGAACGCCTACTTCGGCAGGACCCCGAGGACGTCGCGAAGGACGATCACAAGGACACCCATGAGACCTTCGCCGGCGATGACCCCGCTCGCCGTCGTGAAGGTCCATCGCTCGGCCGCCGCCGGCTTCAGCTTCGCGAAGACGTAGGCCGACAGCGCGCCCAAGAACATGGCGAGGCTGTCGTTGGCGTCGATAACGAGCGCGATGCCGAGCCCCGTCGCGCTCGGCACCCAATTTCGGTACCGCGGTGGCGCGAACTCGTCGAGGACGGCCAAGAGCGCGCCGACGGCCGCGCCCACGCCGATGCCCATGAGCGCGAGCTGTGGGAGGTTCGACGGGCCATCCTTAAGCAGCTTCGCGACGCTGGCCCACGCCACCGCAGACGGCGCCGCGAGGTCCACGCCGAGGCGCTCAGGCTTCGCGATCACGAGGTAAATGGGGACACACGCCAGCGCACCGACGAGCACGCCGACGAGCTGCGCGAGGAACTGCTTTCGCGGCGCGGCGCCGAGCAAATAGCCCGTCTTCACCTCCGTCAGCAGATCCGCCGAGTGGGCTGCGGCGCCTGCCGTCACGGTGGCCGTCATGAGGTTGGCCGTGGCGTGGCCGGGCATGAGGACGCCGAAGACGAGCTGCGTGATCTTTCCCATCGCACCGATGGGCGTGATGTTCGTCTCGCCGGTGGCGCGAGACGCGACGACGGACAGCACGAACGCGAGGCCGAGCGAGACGACGCCGAGCGCCAGCGGGACTTCGAACCAGGCGTGCTGCATGACGAGGCAAGCGATGGCGGTGATCGCCAACCCGAGGCCGAACCACGAGGGGGGCACTTCGACCGCGGCCAACGGGTCGACGGACGCGGCGCCACTCTTTTTTCGGACGAAAGAGAGAACCCCGGACAGACTCTTGAGGGCGCGACCGATGACCCGAAAGCGAAACGCGAAGGCGACGAGGCTCGCGCTCACCATGAGGGACGTGCCGGGCCAAACGCTCCACTTCGCGCGAAGCTCGCGGAACAAGAGCTCGGGCGACCGAACCGGCAACACGTGGATAGCTTCGCAGGCCTTCTGGAACGCCCGGAAGGCCACGGGGTCTTGGGCCACCTCCGGCGACGCTACGCGGAGGACGCCGTGATCGAGGAGCCAAGGCCCCAGCAGCGCGTAGTTGAAGACCGCTCCAACGAGGAGGCTCGACGCCACCTTCAGTCCGACGACGACGCCGGCCGCGTAGAGCAACATGCTCGTATTCAGACGGAACGACCACGCCGTGATGGGAAGCCCATGGAGGCGACCGGGTAGCGGGATGAAATCCGGCAAGAGCTTCAGGACGCCGACTTTGGCCTCGAGCACGAGTTTGACGACGCCGGCGAAGAGCGCGCCGACGACGAGGGCGCGCGCCTTGCCCAGCGCCGCCTTGCCCGAGGCGTGCATCGTTCGAATGGTCTCGGCGCAGACGAGCCCCGTCGGGAAGCGGAGCTGCTCCGCGTTGATCATGCTCCGCTTCACCGGCACGGCGATGACGACGCCGAGCAGCGCGGTGAAGAAGAGCCAGGCCACGAGCATCGGTCCCGTGAGCTCGGGCAAAACGAGCGTCCCATCGCGACTGAGCATCGTGAGGGCAGGAATCGAGCTGACGAGCCCCGCGCTCGCCATGTAGGCCGCCGCCGACGCCACCGTCTGGGACGTGTTCGTCTCGAGCGGAGAGAGCGGCGCCATGCGCGGAAACGCGCGCCCGGCGGCGGCGAACAGCGCGAAGGTGAGGACGCTCGACGTGATGCTCATGCCGAAGATCCAACCGACCTTCAGGCCGATGTAGAGATCGCTGATGCTCAAGACCGCGCCGAGGACCGCTCCCGTGAGGACCGCGCGAGCGGTAAACTGCGGAACGTCGGGCCGGTACACCTTCTCGAGCCACGCGCGGTCCCGCGCCTCGATGGCCGCGGGTTCCCGCAACGGCTGGGTGTCGATGGGGAACTCGTCGAGCAGGCTCGGGCCATCGGAGCTGACGGGCGGGGGTCCACTCATGGGCGCGCAGTCTGCCTCGATCGGCGCCGGCACCGGCGACAAAACCGGACCACGCAACGCGAGCCGGTCATCCCCGGGTCTGCCAATCGACCGGCTGTGAAGAGAGCCTGGAGAAGTCGTGGAGCGCTTGGGGAAAACCACTGAACAGGAATGGCCCAGCACTCCACAGCTGGGGATAACCTGAAGACAAGATCAGGGTGGGTGGACCTGCGCATGTGGGAAACCTCTGTTCAACGCCGCGCGGAAGTTCAGTGATCTCCAGTATTTTCCATGCTTGTGGGCAGAGGTGGGAAAGATCGCACCCATGTATGCACCATTTGTGGTGTCGATTTCCTGGACAGCCACGACATCTTGGGGCTAGAAGGATGACTCGCCCTTCGTACCGGTGGGCTCCTTGGTCGTCTCCGTCGAACAAAAGGTTGAAGTAGAAACCAACGAGAGCACCTCGAGCCCACCGCCTCAACGGCAACCACCTGCTCCTACGTATAGCTGAACGTACGGGCAAGACTGGGACCTGGTGAGGGCAAAGGAGCGTTCAGTAGTCGAGTGGGGCAATCCCACACCTCAATGCAATCGAAAGGGCGGCCCGAGCGCGGGCAGCTCAGGCGGCTCACGTGGTTCCCGCGCCGCACGCTGGAACGACTTTGCGGCTCCCTTGCGGTCGGCAGCGGCGCCCGGATGTTTGGCATCCGGCGACGGCGAGCCGCTGCCGGTGGACCCTTCTCGACCTTCTCTCATTCCCATCTGAACAGCAGCGACCTCACAGGGGCGCAGCGTGACGGCTCGGCCGGCGCGTGGAGGCGGACATGGCACAATCGCAAGACTTCGGGACCAACGGCGCGAACGGACGAAACATGGCGCAGACCCACAAGCACCCCTCGAAACGCAACGACGAGACGCGAGCCAAGGCGCAGAAAGCGCCTGCCAAGGCTGAGAGCCGCGCGGCGGGGACGAACGCGAGCGCGAGCGCAAGCGCGAGCAAGAAAGCCGCTGTCCGTGCGCCCGCCGGCACCGTGACGGTCGCACGCCGCTACACCACCGAGGGTGTCGACCCGTTGAGCCAGGTCGTCTACGAGCGCCGCTCGAGCACGATCACCAACCCCGACGGCAGCATCGTCTTCAAGATGGAGGGCGCCGAAGTCCCCGCCACGTGGAGCCAGCTCGCGACCGATATCGTCATCTCCAAGTACTTCCGCAAGGCGGGCCTTCACGGCGACAAGGACAAGGGCGAGCGCAGCGTCCAACACGTCGTGCACCGCATCAGCAACACGGTCCGCAAGGCCGGTGAGAAGTTTGGCGGCTACTTCGCGACCACCAAAGACGCCGACGCCTTCGAGGCTGAGCTCGCGTACCTGCTCGTTCACCAATACGGCGCCTTCAACTCGCCCGTTTGGTTCAACCTGGGCCTCTACCACCAGTACGGCATCGAGGGCTCGGGCGGAAACTGGGCCTGGGACGAGAGCCGCCAAATGACGGTGGAGACGGCCAACGCCTACGAGCGCCCGCAGTGCTCGGCGTGTTTCATTCTGGCCGTCCAAGACGACCTCATGAGCATCTACGAGGTCATGAAGAACGAGGCTCGGCTATTCAAGTACGGCTCGGGCACCGGCACCAACTTCAGCAGCATCCGCGGCAAGCAAGAGAAGCTCTCCGGCGGCGGCACGTCGAGCGGCCTCATGAGCTTCCTCGAGGTCTTCGATCGCGCCGCCGGCGCGACGAAGAGCGGCGGGACCACGCGGCGAGCCGCGAAGATGGTCTGCCTCGACATGGACCACCCCGAGATCGTCGACTTCATGACCTGGAAGGTCAAAGAGGAGCGGAAGGCGCAGGCGCTCATCCAAGCGGGCTACCCGTCTGACTTCAACGGCGAGGCCTACCACACCATCAGCGGCCAAAACTCCAACAACTCGATTCGCGTCACCGACGACTTCATGCGAGCCGTCGAGACCGGCGGCAAGTGGGAGACGCGCATGCGCACGACGCAGGCCGTCTGCGACACCTACGAGGCGCGCGATCTCTGGCGAACGTTGGCGGAGTCGGCCTGGGGCTGCGCCGACCCGGGCGTTCAATACGACTCGACGATCAACCGTTGGCACACGTGCCCGAACTCGGGCCGGATCAACGCGTCGAACCCGTGCTCTGAGTACATGTTCCTCGACGACACGGCGTGCAACCTCGCGTCGGTCAACCTCACGAAGTTCCTGACCGAGGGCGAAGGCGGTATCCCCAACTTCGACATCGAGGGTTATCGCCACGCGTGCCGCACGTTCTTCATCGCGCAAGAGATCCTCGTCGACCTCTCGAGCTACCCGACGGGCCCCATCGCGAAGAACTCGCATGACTACCGCCCGCTGGGCCTCGGCTACGCCAACCTCGGCAGCCTTCTCATGCAGCTCGGCATCCCCTACGACAGCGATCAGGGTCGCTCCATCGCCGCGGCGCTCACGGCCATCATGTGCGGCCACGCCTACAAGGCGAGCGCTGAGATGGCGCGCTCCAAGGGCGCCTTCCCGGGCTTCGCCAAGAACCGTGAGCCGATGCTCCGCGTCATGCGCATGCACCGCGACGCGGCGCACGCCATCTCGCCGGTCGATTGCGTGCTCCCCGGTGAGCCGTCGTCGATGGCGGGTGCGCTCTACCGCGCGGGCTGCGAGGACTGGGATCAGGCCGTTCGCCTCGGCGAAGCCCACGGCTACCGCAACGCGCAGAGCACCGTGCTCGCGCCGACGGGCACCATCGGCCTCTTGATGGACTGCGACACGACCGGCATCGAACCGGACTTCGCCCTCGTGAAGTTCAAGAAGCTGGCCGGTGGCGGCTACTTCAAGATCGTCAACCAATCGGTGCCCGGGGCGCTGCGTCGGCTCGGCTACTCGCCGGCGGAGGTCCAGGAGATCGTCGCGTACGTCAGCGGCACCAACACGCTCCTCGCGGCGCCGCACGTCAACCGTCGAAGCCTGAAGGACAAGGGCTTCACGGACATCGACCTCGGCAAGGTTGAGGCTGCCCTCCCCGGCGTCTTCGACCTCGACGCGGCCTTCGCACCTTGGATCATCGGCGACGAGACCTACGAGCGCCTCCTCGGCGTCAACTGGAAGGACTCGAAGCGTCCGATGCTCGAGCGCCTCGGCTTCACGCGCACCGAGGTCGACACGGCGAGCGACATCATCGTCGGCCGCATGACCATCGAGGGTGCCCCGCACCTCAAGAAGGAGCACTACGCGGTCTTCGATTGCGCCAACCGCTGCGGCAAGCACGGCTCGCGCTTCTTGGCCCCCATGAGCCACGTCAAGATGATGGCGGCCGCGCAGCCGTTCTTGAGCGGAGCCATCTCGAAGACCGTCAACCTCCCCAACGACGCGAGCGTCGAAGAGGTCGCCGAGATCTACGAAGAGGGCTGGCGCCTCGGACTCAAGGCCGTGGCCCTCTACCGCGACGGGTGCAAGGCGTCGCAGCCGCTCTCCACGTCCAGCAAGGACAAGGAAGAGAAGAAGGCTGATGCCGACGCCAGGGCGACGGTCAACAACGACGTCCTGTCGCCGATCCCGATGACGAACGCGCCCCAAGACACGACGCAGCTCACGCTGCAGCTCGTGCCCAAGGACACGCGCCCACACGGCCTCCGCGTTCGCTTGCCCAAGAAGCGCACCGGCTTCACGCAGGAAGCGCGGGTCGGCGGCCACAAGATCTACCTCCGCACCGGCGAATACGAGGACAACACGCTCGGTGAGATCTTCATCGACATGCACAAGGAGGGCGCCGCCTTCCGCTCGCTGATGAACTGCTTCTCCATGAGCGTATCCATCGGCCTGCAATACGGCGTCCCGCTCCAGACCTACGTCGACCAGTTCACGTTCACCCGCTTCGAGCCCCAGGGCATCGTCGAGGGTCACCCGAACGTGAAGGTCGCGACCTCCATCGTCGACTACGTCTTCCGCGTGCTCGGCGTCGAATACCTCCACCGCTACGACCTGGCGCACATCAAGCCGGAGGAGGCGGAGGAGAAGGACGCACCGCCGGCGCCGCCCAGCGTTCATCCGGAAGCGCTCATGGCGATGACCAGGACGCAGCCGATGCCGACCATCACGTTGCCCAGTGAGATGGCGATGCCCGCCGCGAAGGCGACGCAGGTTCGGAGCAACCAAATGGCCGAAGGGCTCGAGGGAGCCGGCCGCGGCGGCGGCTCAGCACTCGACGCCCAACTCGACTCGATGATGGGCGACGCGCCGCTCTGCGACGTGTGCGGCCACATCACCGTACGCAACGGCGCTTGTTACAAGTGCCTCAACTGCGGGAACTCGATGGGCTGCAGCTGAGTCGATGAGCTGACTCGGCCTGGGGCGCGCGCCGGTGACGGCCGCGCCCCGCCGCTTTTTGTTGGCATGGCGCAACGACGACCGCGATCCGGAGCGCCACTTCGAACGTAGCCCTGGAGCGTCGCGGGTTATCCTGCCAGCGCCCTTCATGCCCGTCTTTGGCGAAAGAGCTCGTGTGGCCACGATCTTCGCGGCTGTGCTGACGCTGGTGGTGGCAGGGGCCGTCTCCGAACGACGCTCACGTGCCGACGGGGCGCCGCGCGTTCCGACCGATCGAGCCGAGGTCCTCGAGCGCCTGCCGGCCTCGTTGGGCCGGGACCGTTCGGAGCTTGAGGCGCGCGAGCGGGCCGCCCTTGAAGCGCCAAACGATGCCGCGGCCATCGCCGCCTACGTGGAGCGGGCCGTCGTCGAGGCGCGACGCACCGGCGATCCGCGTTGGCTCGGTCGCGCGCGAGCGGTGATGGGCCCCTATTGGCTCGCGAAAGCCGCCCCCGACAAGCTGGTCTTGCTCCGCGCGACCATCAAGCAAAGCCTGCACGATTTCGAGGGCGCGCTGGCCGACCTCGACGCGCTGACGGTCACCTCCCCTGGCGATCCGCAGGTCTGGCTGACGCGCGCGACGGTGCTCTTCGTCCTCGCCCGCTACGACGCGGCGCGCGACAGCTGCGCCCGGCTTGCGCCGCTCGCCTCCCCGGTCATCGTCACGACGTGCGCGGCCACCATCGACAGTGTCACAGGTCAGGCGCAGAAGGCTTACGACGCGCTCCTGCCGCTGGCGACGACGGCCGCGCGGGACCTCTTGCCTTGGGCGCTCTCGACGCTCGGCGAGGTCGCCTTACGCCGCGGCGACGCGGCGGCGGCCGAGAAGCATTTCCGCGAGGCGTTGGCCAAGGACGCAGGCGATCGCTACACGCGAGGAGCGCTGGCGGATCTCATGCTCGACGCGAACCGCCCCCAAGAAGCGTCGGCCCTCCTCACGGAGCACACCGACGACGACGGCCTCCTCCTGCGTCTCGCCATCGCGGAGACGCGGAGCCAATCGCCCTCCGCCGAAGCGCGACGGCGGTCGATCTACGAGCGGCACGAGGCGGCGCGAGGGCGCGGCGACGCGGTCCACTTGCGCGAGGAGGCTCGGTACTTCCTCGACCTCACGGACGACGCCGCGCGCGCCCTTGAGCTCGCGCGGCGCAACTTCGCCGTACAGAAAGAGCCGTGGGATACGCGCCTCGTCCTCGAGGCGGCGCTCCGAGCGCGCGCGCCCGCGGCCGCCGCCGACGCCATCGCGCTCGTTCGCTCGAGCCGCACCGAGGAGCCCGCGCTCCGTCGCCTCGCGGCGGGGCTCGGTGCGCCATGAGGCTCGCCTGCGCGCTCATCATGATGTTCGCGGTCTTGCTCGTGGGACGCGGGGCCCACGCCCACAAGCCAAGCGACGCGAGGCTGACGCTCACCGGCGACGCACCGCGCATGGAGCTTCGCGTCGACGTCGCCCTGCGAGACCTCGACGCCATCTTCCACCTCGACAGCGACGGCGACCTCGCCATCACCTGGGCCGAGGTCCTCGCCAAGGAGGGTCTCATCCGGCGCTATGTGGAAGAGCGCGTCACCCTCCATCAAGGAGGCACCCCGTGTCGGCTCGAGGGGGCCGCGCCGCTCGGCACCGCGAGCCACACCGACGGCGCCTACGCGGCCTTGTCGTATTCGGTGACGTGCGCGTCGGCCGCGGCGGTCGCGGTTCGCTACGGACTCTTCTTCGATCGTGACGCGCTGCATCGCGGCCTGTTGCGCGCCAAGGCCAGCGACGCGCCGCTCATCTTCTCCGCCGACGCGCGCGAGCAGTCGCTGCCGTCGGCCGGCGGCGGCGATGATCGCGCGGGCTTCGCCTCGGCCGTTCGCGAGGGCGTGATCCACATCGCCATCGGCGCCGATCACCTGCTCTTCGTGCTCGCCCTCCTCCTCCCTGTGGCCCTTCGGCGCAAGGAGGGCCGTACCTTCGGGCAAGCGGCCCTCGACGTCGCCAAGCTCGTCACGGCCTTCACGCTGGCGCATTCGGTCACGCTAAGCCTCGCAGCCCTCGACTTCGTGAGGCTCCCGTCGCGGCTCGTCGAGACATCCATCGCCATCTCTGTGGCGCTGACGGCCCTCGACAACTTCCGCCGGGAGCCGAGCTCGCGGGAGCGGTGGCTCCTCGCCTTCTCGCTGGGGTTGCTCCACGGCTTTGGCTTCTCGTCGGTCTTGGCCGAGCTCGGCCTCGCTCCGCAGAGCCTCGCCAAGACGCTCGTGGGCTTCAACGTGGGCGTGGAGCTTGGCCAACTGGGGTTCGTCTTGGCGGTGTTCCCAATTCTGTACGCCGTGGGTCATCGGCCGCTCTTGGGCCGCCGGGTCTTGCCCGCGCTCTCGTTCGCCGTCGCTCTGGTGGGCGCGGCGTGGGCCATCGAACGAGGCTTTGAGGTGCGCATTCTGCCGAGTGTCGGCGGGTGACGCACTTCCGCCGCGCCCGCGGGCGTGGCGAGCGGATCGAGGCGCCGCGCCTGCGCTCAGAGCTTCGAGAACAGCTCGACGCTCTTCTTTGCGACCGCCTCGCTCTCAGGTGTCTTTACCGGCGGCTGCCGGACCGTGAGCAGCGTCTTCTTGTTTGCCACGAGCTCGCGATTGGGAACCGACTCGAAGAACTTCGCCGAGCTGTCGCGCCCCTTCTTGAGCTCCTCGGCGCTCGCGTATTCGCAGACGCTGTACGCCGTGCCGCCGGGGCCCTTGGCGCCCAAACAGTAGAGCGCGCTGTAGATCGTCGCGACGTGTTGCTTCTTGTCGGTGAGCGCGACGCCCCCCTTCTCAAGCGCCGCGTAGACGTCTTCGGCGCGCGGCGTGCCTTCCGTCTTGCGGTCCCGCTCCGAGAGGAGGCGGTCCTCCACGGTGAGAAGCACACGACCGGCGGAGCCGACCGCGCCGCTCGGGCTGGGCGCGACCGGTGCGACCTGCGCCTCGGGGGCGCGCGCCGCGTTCGTCGAGGCGTTCGTCGAACTGGACGCGGCCGGCGCGGGCTCGGTCTTGGCCTTTGCACAACCGAAGAGCAGCATCGCGGCCAGCGGCAAGAGAGTTCGCGTCATCGGGGCAAGGTACGAGCGAAGGACCATGGCGGCTCCCAATAGCAGGCCTCGCGTGACGTGTCGCCCACGTGAACTCCATGACACGGCCTCGAAAAAAAGGACGGTTTCGGTACGCTTTTCAACGACATACCCCGCGGTCGGGAAATACGGAGGAAAGTGACGAAAAAAGAGGGACCCGGGATACCCTCTCGTACGTTTTTCGGCAGTTGGAATCCGAAAGGAGAATTGGATGCGGATTGGAAACATGCTTACGGCGGTGGGGGCGGCAGCGGCCCTCTTCGTTTCTGCGCACGACGGTCAGGCCTCGAGCCACCGTGAGGCGCCGTTCATCGCGAAGAACCCGAAGGTCGACGCGACGGACTTCTACATGTTCAACAGCTTCGAGACGGGCCGCGATCAGTTCGTGACGCTCATCGCGAACTACCAGCCGCTCCAGGACGCCTACGGCGGTCCGAACTACTTCACGATGGACCCGGAGGCGATCTACGAGATCCACGTCGACAACAACGCCGACGCCGCGGAAGACATCACCTTCCAGTTCCGCTTCTCGAACGCCCTCGCCAACTCCGGCAACGGCATCGCGCTGCCCATCGGCGACGACGCTGGCGTCAAGAACGTCGGGATTCCGCTCGCCATCGCCGGCTCCGTCAATGGCGGCAGCGGCTCGGTGAACAACATCAACGTCAACGAGAGCTACACCGTCAAGGTCGTGCGCGGTAACCGCCGCACGGGCACGGCGCAAGACGTCACCAACGCCACCGGCGGCGCGACGACCTTCACGAAGCCCATCGACAACATCGGCGCAAAGACCTTCCCGGCGGGCTACGACACGTACGCGAACCAGTTCAAGTACGGCATCAACATCCCCGGCTGCACCGGCCAGGGCAAGATGTTCGTGGGGCAACGCGCCGAGTCCTTCGCCGTCAACCTCGGGACGATCTTCGACCTCGTCAACGCGCCGCTGGGGACCATCGCCGACCCCGCCAACCGCGCAGCTGTCGCGAACCCCATCGGCAACAAGAACGTCACCTCCATCGCCCTCGAGCTTCCCGTCGACTGCCTGCGCACCGCCAGCACCGGCGCCGCGGCGATCATCGGCGGATGGACGACCGCGAGCGTGCGCCAAGCGCGCGTCATCAATCCGAACGCGACGTACAGCAAGCCCAGCCGCGAAGGCGGTGCCTGGGCCCAGGTCTCACGGCTCGGCAGCCCCCTCGTCAACGAGGTCGTCATTGGCCTCAGGCCTTCCTCACGGGAGTGACCGGCGTGAACGCCAACGGGTCCACGGCCGAGTACCTTCGTCTCAACACGTCGTTGCCTGCGTCGACCGACGCGGCGCAAACGGCCTTCTTTCCGGCGGCCCAGTCGGTGTCGCGCAAGGGTGACCTTGGCGCCCTCGGTTGTTTCACGGCGGGCTCAGGGGCAACGGCTCCGGCGCTCGACACGAGCCTCACTGGCTGCGACCCCGCGGGCTTCCCCAACGGCCGTCGTCCCGGCGACGACGTGACGGACATCGCCCTTCGCGTGGTCATGGGTCGACTCCTTCCGCCGGCCAGCGCCGGCGCTGGCGGCGTTCCCCTGCACGACGCGGTCCTGCAGAGCCAGAGCCAGTTCGACGCCGCATTCCCGTACCTGAAGACGCCCAAGGGAGGCACGTGATGCGCAGTAGCGTCCTGGCGCTCTACATCGCGCTCGCTGCAGCGTGCGCGACGGCGGGCTGCGACGACGAGGTGGAGCCGACGAAGTCGACGCCGTCGACGGATGCCGGCTCCGACAGCACGGTGACGCCGCCCGGCGACGCCGGCGGCGGTGACGTGCAACAGCCGAACACCGACGGCGGTGACGGCGGCACGGGCCCCATCGAGTTCACCGACTACGTGAAGGATCTCATCCTCAACAAGACGGCGGACAACTCGACGCCCGACGACCCCGAGACCAAGACCTTCAAGGACTCGGAAGACCCGAACGCGTTCCCCGGCACCTTCTTCTAGAAGAACTTCTCGAAGAGGCTGCTCACACGAGAGCCGCGTGCCCGCTGGGTGCGCGGCTTTCGTCTTTCGTACGCCAAGCGCGGCGGTCGGCGATTTTGTCCCCACGTGGACGTCTCGACACCACGCTCTGCGGAGGCCACGATCACGGACTCCGATGTCCCTCCCCGCCCGCGCCGAACGCCTCGACGACGCCAGGCGCCGCTTCGGCGATCGCGTCGACCGACTCGGCGCGTTCTTCGCGAAGTGCGACCCGCTCGCGGACGCTTGCGTCGACGCCTTCGCCGCGCTCCCAAAGGGCCAGAGCCAGCCCCTCGTGGAGCGCGCGCTTGCGGGCGGTCACGAGGCCGTGAAACGCGACTGCGCGCCGCTTGCGGAGCTGATGGAGGCGGTCGAACACGTTCCACCTTGGGTCGATTGGGAAGCGTTAGACCGGGGCGGTGAGCTCTTGTTGCGAACCGGCCCCCTGGGCGCGCTCGTCCTCGCCTTTCGCTCCCTCGTGCTCGCGTATGCAGCGCCCGGTGGCAACAAGCCGCTCGTGCTGTCAGGACGCCTGACCGAGCAGGCCGCGCGACGTCTCGCCGAAACGGGTCGCTTCGTTCACGCGACCTGCGTTCACGGCGGCCTAAGGCGCCATGCCGACGGCTTCCGCATCACCGTGAAGGTCCGCTTGATGCACGCGCAGATGCGCCGCCTCGCGAGGCGCAGCGGCCAGTGGCGACCGGAGCTCTGGGGCGAGCCGATCAATCAGCACGACATGCTGGGGACGCTGCTCGTGTTCTCGATCGCGTTGCTCGATGGCCTACGGCTCGTGGGCTTCCGCGTCACCGACGATGAGGCTGACGCCTACGTGCAGCTATGGCGTTACTCGGGCTACCTCTTGGGGCTCGACCCGGAGCTGTCGCCCACGTCGGAGCGTGAGGCACGGCGCTTCGCAGACACCATGTCCGCCATGCAGGGCCCGCCCGACGACGACGCGCGCGCGCTCGTGGCAGCGCTCTTCGGCCCCGGCTTGGGTCCGACGCACAGCCGCGCTGAAGAGCTCGCTCGAGCTGCCTACCGACGCTTCGCCATGGGCCTGTCGCGTGGGCTCGTCGGCGACGCGGTCGCCGACGGCGTCGGCCTGCCCGACGACCGCTTCCGCCACGCCATCGACGCCTTGCGGCCCGGCGTCAGGGCGGCCGAGCGCGTGCGCCTCGCGTCACCGCTGGCGCATCGCGCGTACGTGAACGCGGGCAACGCACGGTGGCGCCGCGTCGTCGAGACGGGCCTCGGCGCCGAGAGGCCCGAGTTCCAAGTCTCCACGTTGCGCGGCTCGACTCCGCGCTGATCCACGACGACCGGTCGCACGACGACGCAGAACGTCACCGCGTCGCGCGCCGTGTGGCTCGCTCAGAGCCCCGAGCAGAGCGCCGGAAGCGTGGGCTTGCCGCGCAAGATGGCGCGGATCGGCTCAAGCTCGGGCGCCGCTCCGCCCTTGGTCGGGCCGAGCTGGAGGGCGAAGGTGTCGCACGTCGCCGCAAGGCCCAAGAGCTGCGCCGACTCCGGCGAGGTGCCCATGGCTTTGGCCTGGTTGCGGAGCGCGTTGCAGCACTGCTTCGCGCGAAGCTGGCTCGTCGTGAGCCCGGGCCCCGTGGGCTTCTTGGCCGCATCGGCCGCGTCGGCGTCGTTGCCGGCATCGAGCTCGTCGAGCGGTGCGATCTGCGTGGGCGCCGCGTCGACGACGACCGGCGGCGGAGGCGGCGGCCCCGCGTCGACCACGACCGGCGTCTTGTTGGGGCACCCGAGGAGCCCGACAGCAAAGAGCGGGCTGAGCACGACGAGCGAAGAGAGAAGCGAGCGGCTGGCGTTCATGGAGTCTCCGGTGCGTTGGACGTGCGACCGCGTGGCCCATTGGCTGCGCTCGCGTCGCGGCAGAGAGACTACTTCGATTTCGTGGGCACGTGCATGGCGAAGTGGTCGAAGCCCCCACGCAAAGCGCGAGTGGTTCCGTCGGCTTGCTTCAGCACGACCTCGTGGCCACGGTCCCCGAATCGACCGATCCGGGTGAAGCCCTCGAGCGCCGTGGGGCTCGCGACGAGAAGCGCATAGTCCTCGCCGCCAAAGAGAGCCAAGGCGAGCGCGTCGAGCGATAACGCGCTCGCGGCGGCGTCCGCCCCGGTCGCCGCCAGGTGTTCACGCAGCGCCACTTCTTCGAGCTCGGCGACGCAACCGCTCGCGGTGGCCACGGCGCCGAGATCTTTTGCGACGCCGTCGGAGACATCAATGGCAGCCGTCGCGGTGTCGCGAACGGAGAGGCCGTCGGCAATGCGCGCGACGGGCCGTGCCCACGCGGCGCGGGCCGCTGCCGTGGCCCCGCTGGCGTCGCCACGCAGAAACGCTTGGAGACCCGCCGCCGCGAGTCCCAAGGCCCCCGCGACGTAGAGGCCATCGCCAGAGCGAGCCCCGTTGCGCCCTATCGGCGTCGCAGCGGTGCCAAGAACCGTCGTCGTCACCGCGAGGCACGGCCCGCGCGCCAGGTTGCCACCGACGATGGGGCACATGACGCTCGCCGCCGCCTCGCGCTGGCCTTGGGCAAGCCCCGCCAGAAACGCGTCGTCGATGTCGTCGGGAAGCGCCAGCGCCGCGAGCGCCGCGAGCGGGGTTGCGCCCATGGCCGCCAAGTCGCTCAAGGCCGCCATCATGGAGCGGTAGCCGATGTCCGCGGCGCCGAGCCAGGCTCTCCGGAAGTGCGTGCCTTCGATCTGCTCGTCGACCGACGCGACCAGCGAAGCGGAGCCAAGCGGCGAGAGGACCGCGGCGTCGTCGCCGATGCCCACGCGGGGCGCGGGGCCGGGCATCGACGCGAAGAGTTGCCGCAAGAGCTCAATGCGCGCCGCTTCGCTCACGGTTCTCCGGAGGGGCGTCGCGCCGCCCGACGCACAAAGGGCATCGCAGGCGACCTTCGACCTGTGAAAAGATGCCCGGCAGAGTCAACGCGAAAGGGTCCGTGCATGCTCAAGGCTGGCGACAAGGTACCGAAGTTCGAGCTCGACAGTGACACCGGCAAGGCGCTGGGGCCCCAGAGCTTCCCGGGGAAACACGTCGTCGTCTACTTCTACCCGAAAGACGACACACCCGGCTGCACCCGCGAGGCGCAAGCCTTCACGGCCCACGCCAAAGCCTTCGCCAAAGCCGGCGCCGTCGTCTTGGGTGTCTCCAAAGACAGCATCGCTGCACACTGCAAGTTTCGCGACAAATACAAGCTCGCCGTACCGCTCCTCTCCGATCCCGATCTCAAGATCCACAAGGCCTTCGGCGCGTACGGCGAGAAGGTCCTCTATGGGAAGAAGACGCTGGGCGTCATCCGCAGCACCTTCGTGGTGGACCCGAAGGGTGTCGTGGCAAAAGCATACGGAAGCGTGAAGGTCGACGGCCACGCCGAGGCGGTGCTCGCGTTCGTGAGCGGGGGCGACAAGGCTCCGGCTCCGGCTGCGAAGAAGGCGCCGGCGAAAGCCGCAACCAAGGTTGCCGCGAAGCCAGCCAAGAAGGCAGTGGCGAAGAAGAGCGCCGCCGCGCGGGCCAAGAAGTAGTCGCCTCCAATGGACGACGCGCCGGTCCCGTACGTTTGGCTCGCCCCAGCCGAGGGCGGGGCGTACGCGCCGTCGCGCGCCGAGAGCGAGCTTGATGGGCGGCTGCGGGCCTGGGCCGCGGCGCGTCACGTCGACATTCGCCAAACGCTGGCACCGCCCGAGCCGCTGTCCGACGACACGGCCTCCGGCGATGCGGTGGAGGCGGAGTTGGCGCGGGCTCGTGATGCGCTAGCCGCCGCCGACGCCACGTCGGTGGACGCGGCCCTAGGCCGCGCCGACGAACTTCTCAACGCACACCCCGAGCTCTTGCACGCGGCGTGGCTCCGCGCCGAGGTGGAGCGCAGCCGCGCCAGTCGCCACGCGCGCCTCGAGCCCAAGGACGACGCGCGTGCGCAGCGCGCTTGGCGGTATGCCGCGTCGCTCGACGGTGGCCGTACGCGCGGACTCGGCGAGACGGTGCAAGGCGACGCGGAGCCTCTTTCCGTTGAGGTCCGCTTCACGGCCACCGCCGATGTCGAGTTCATCGTCGACGGCCGAACGCTCTCGCGCGCGCGGTCGACCGCTGCCCTCGAGGTCGTTGGTGCGGGCGAACATCACTTCCTTGCGAGGCGCGCCGGCAAGACGATTTGGGCCGCCTGGCTTGCGCCGAAGGAGGGTCTGATTCAGCTCCCCGACCTCTCGGAGCCAGCGTGCAGCCGCGGCGACTTCGCGCGGGTGCGCATCCACGGCGGCCGCATCGTCGCGTCCGGTGTGCGGTGCGAGCGCTGGTTCGCCGTGCGCCTCGACGAGGCCATCGCGCAGTGCCGCGGCGGCGCGTGCGGCGTCTTTCTGGCGCTGAAGGCCGCTCCCTCGGGCCCCGCGCCGCGGGAAGCGGAGCGACCGGGAGCTCCGACCTGGCTCACCTGGGCCGCCATCGGGCTCGGCGCCGCGCTCACCGCGGGCTCGCTCGTGTACGCCACCGGCGCTTTCGACAAGCCGGCCCACGAGACCCGATTTGTGTCGGGCGGCATCGTGGTGCGCTGACCACGCTGCGATGTCGTCAAAAACGCGAGCGCGGAATGGAAAAGCTCCACCGGTTGTCTCTTCCCTTAGCGGACCGTACGCTTCCCCCTATGGCCAACGCGCCCCAGCTCGATTTCCCTGAATTCGTCTCTCGTCGCCGCCAGGAGCACCAATCCGGCGAGAGCCGCGCGTCGCGGCGCGACTACGCCTACAGCGTCGACCACAAAATGCGCGAGCAGTTCGAGCGCATGAAGCCCGTGGAGCTCGCCGTCGCGGCAGCGCTCCGCACCTTTGGCCGCGTCGTGAAGGGCCAGCTCCTCGGCAGCTCGGTGCGCGTGTCTGACCGCCAGTTTCCACGCCTGCAAAAGCTCGTCGCGAGCTGCGCCGACACACTGTCGATCCCCGTTCCGGCCGTCTACATCGTCAACGATCCTCGCCTCAACGCCGCCACCTACGGCACTGACGACGAGGCCTTCATCATGATCCACTCGGCCCTCGTGGATCACTTCACCGACGAGGAGCTCCTCACCGTCATCGGCCACGAGTGCGGTCACATCCACAACCGCCACGTCGTGTACCTGACGACGCTCCACGTCCTTACGCAGGTCGTCGGCGTCGTCGCCCAGTGGGCGGCCTTGCCGGCTACGCTGGCGCTGCGCGCTTGGCAGCGGCGCGCGGAGATCACGTGCGATCGAGCCGGCATGTTGTGCGGCAAGAGCGAAGCCACCGCGGCGCGCGCCTTGACGAAGCTCGCGCTCGGCTCCAAGCGCCTCTACGAAGAATTCAATCTCGAGGCGTTCCTCGAGCAGCACGACGAGACGAAAGAGAACATCGGCCGCTACATGGAGGTCTTCGCCTCGCATCCGTGGCTGCCCAAGCGCGTCTTGGCCATGCGCACCTTCGGCCAGAGCGAGCTCTTTCGCGAGGCCACCGCCCAGGGCACGGGTGGCCTCTCGATGAGCGAGGTCGACGACCGTGTATCCTCGCTGCTCAAGTGGGAGTCGTGACATGACACAGCTCGACGCAGCGGCACTGGCGCGGTTTTACGAAAAGAAGGCCACGGTCCAGCAGAACCTCGACGAGCTCGCCAGCTTCGCGAGCCACATCGGGGCGCGCTCCATCGCGTCCAAGGTGAAGCTCGAGCTGGTCGCCAAGCTCGACGAAGATCGTTTTCACCTGGTCGTCGTCGGTGAGTTCAACCACGGCAAGACGACCTTCGTGAACGCCCTCGCCGGCGGACCGTTCCTACCGACGGGCGTCACGCCCACTACGGCTACGATTCACCACCTTCGGTGGGGTACCGAGCCCCACGCCTCGGTGGTCTACGCCGACGGCAAAGAAGAGCCGATCCCCTTCGAGGCGGTGCGCACCTTCGCCGTCGGCGGCAGCGGCTCGAGCGATCGCGTCGACCACCTGGACATCTTCGTGCCGGCGGAGTTGCTCCGCGAGCGCATCCTCCTCGTCGACACGCCAGGCGTGAACGACCTCTCGCTGCAACGCGCAGACATCACCTACAGCTACATTCCGCGCGCCGACGCGGTGCTCTTCCTGCTCGACGCGGGGCAAATCTTAAAGGAGAGCGAGCGCGCCTTCTTGGAGGACAAGCTCCTCAAGGCGTCGCGCGACAAGATCGTCTTCGTCGTCACGAAATGGGATCTGCTCGACGCCGGCGAACAGAAGGAGGCGCTCGCGTACGCGAAGGAGCAGCTAGCGCGCCTCGTCAAGACGCCGGTTCTGTTCCCCGTCAGCGCCGAGGCGGCGCTGGACGGGCGCGTCGCCGAGAGCGGCATGCCGGAGCTCACGGCGCATCTCTCGCGATTCCTCGCGGAGGAGCGGGGCCGCATCCTCCTCGACAACGCGCTCGGCGCCGGCCTTAGCGTCGTCTCGTTGGTGGAGCGAGGCATGGACGCCCGCGTCCGCGCCGCGTCGATGCGCTCGGAGGAGCTCGACCGACGCATCGATGCCCTTACGCATGATCTCGCGGGCCAGGCCGCCACCATCGAGCAACGACGCCTGACCATTCGTGAAGAAGTCGCGAGCATCAAGACCGGCGCCCGCAAAGACCTCGACCGCTTCGTCGACGAGGTGATCCTCAAGCTCCCGGCCGTCATCGACGACGCGAAGAGCGAAGACCTCAAGGACTTCCTCCCAGCGTTCCTCGAAGACACCTTTCGACGATGGGCGGAAGCGGAAGCGAAGGAGATCGGCGCTTCCCTCGAGGCGCTCGCCGAGAAGACCATCGCCCTCGTCAAGCAAGACGCGCGCGACGCCAGCACCCGCGTCGCGACGACCATGGGCGACACGGGGCAGAAGACCCTCGACGTGAAGATCGACACGTTCCGCTACGAGGTCGGCATCGTCACGCTCTTCACGGCAGGCGTGGGGACGCTCTTCGCCAACGCCCTGCTCGGCGTGCTCTTGCTCGTGGCCGCGCCCGTCTTGGCGCTCATCGTCCGCGAGCGCGTGCAGGCCGAGTACCGCAAGCGCGTCAAAGAGATCGCGCCCGAGCTCATGCGCACGGCGGCGGGACGCATGGCGCCCAAGCTCGACTCCATGGTGGAAGACTTCGCGAAGCACCTCGACGCGTGGGTCGTGTCGGCGAGCGAAGAGCTGCACCGCGAGATCCTCGAGGTCCTCGAGGGCACGCGCGAGGCGCGCCGCATCTCCACCGTTGACGAGGAGACGGTGCGTCAGGGTCTCACCGAGGACGGGACGCGCCTCGAGGCGCTCAAGAAGACCCTCGAAGGTGCCCGGAGCGCGCTCTGGATGCCCGAAGGCGGCGCCCCCGCCGAGCCGTCAGCCGACGGCGTCACGATGCATTGAAGACCGCCGCCATGAAGCGCTCGCCGCCCCACGCGGTCAGCGCTTCGTAGCGACCCAAGAAACGCCGGTAGTCTTTCATGACGCGGGGGCCCGCGTCGGCGCGCATGGCGTAGTCGGTGATGCGCGTGACGGTGAAGCGGAGCGCGCCAAAACATGTCTCCTCGTAGAGGGCCTGGCGCTCGTCGTCGGTGAGCGAGCGCTCGCGCTGGTAGCCGTCCAGAAGGGCGCGCAAGAGCGCGACATCGAAGGCGTCGCCGTAACACCACGACAGGCCGCAGACAGCGAGGTCGTAGACGAGCGGGCCCGTGAAGGCGCTCTCAAAGTCGAGGAGCGCCGAAAGGCTGCCGTCGTCGTTCCAGAGGACGTTGTCGCGAAAAAGATCGCCGTGGACAAGGCCATCGGGCAGCGCCTTGGCGCGACGCGACGCGTTCTCCTCCAGGGCGGACTGCAGCGGGCCTGCGAGCCTGGCGAGCTCACCGTCGGCCGCTCCCCGGACGCGCTCGAGGCGCACCAAGAGGTCTTGAACGCGAAAGCGACCGGGACCGCGTTCGGAAGCGACGCATGCTCCCGACGTCGCGAGCGGGGCATGATGCACGCGCGCCAACGCCGCCCCGAGCTGGCGGAGGTCCGCGGCGGTCACGCTGGCCTGACACCGCATGTGCCCAGCGCGCCACGGGAACAGCGCCGCGGGCTTACCGGCCACGACGCCGATGGCCTCCCCATTGCGCGCCGCAACGGGCGCTGGCGTCGGGACGCCGGCCTTCTCAAGCGCCGCCAGCATCGCGGCCTCGGCACGCGCCCCCTCGGGCCCTTGCTCCTCGAAGACGCGCAGAAACCACCGGCGCTCGAGGCCCAGAGGCCCCACGGCAGTCACCCAGAAGTTCGAGTTGACGCTCCCCTCCGGGATCGCCCCGAACGCCACGAGGCGTAGGTCGCGCGCCGCAACGAAGGTCTCAAGCTCAGACCGTGCGATGCTCGTGAACGCGGCCACGGGCGGAGGCTAGCGCGACGTGGGGCGCGGGGCCTTCGGATCGCGCGCAACGCGCCGGGACGCCAACGCGGGACGCCCGGCGGCGCTCGAATTCCCCGGAAAACCTGGGAAAAATCGAAACAAATACGAAATAGATACGCGCCGCCGCGGTATGCACGTAGACGAGGGGACCGAACCTCTGCTAAACGCCGTTCGGCTTTCGTTGAGCTACTTCCCTATGGCCACCAAAAAAGCGCCCAAAAAGTCCGTCAAAGAGTCCCCGAAACCGAAGGAGGGGCCGAAGGCCAAAGGAGCAGCCGCTCCCGCCGCGCCCGCCAAGAAGGATGACGGCGCCAAGCGCAAGCTAGGCCTGCGCGGAGCCGCCCCTTGGGCGATGCGCCACGCCGCGAAACACGCCGCCGAAGCCCGGGCCCGCGCCGCTGAGCCGCCCCTTCCGGGCAGCGCCCGCGCGACGATCCGCACGCCCAACGACGCCGAGGAGCGCAAGGCCAAGATCGCCGAGCTTCACACGGCGATGACCCAGATCCGAGGCTTCCGCAAGAACCTCAACAAGACCTTCTGGGACGTCGGCGGCATCCTCCGCGAGATCCAAATCAAGAAGCTCTACGAGCCGCGCGGCTTCGCGACCTTCGAAGCGTTCCTCGAGCGCGAGATGGACTTCGGCAAGACGACGTCCCTCCGGCTCGTGAAGATCCACGCCATCTTCCAGAAGGAAGCGGCTGTGGAGCACGGCATGGAGCGCGTCATGAACGCGCTCTTGATGCTCGACACCCCGGTCGACGGGGCCTCCAAGAGCGACGCCAAGGTGCCGCCGGCCCCCATCTCGACGTCGGCGCTGCCGCTCAAGCCGCCGGGTCGTTGAACCGCTCGCGGGGCTGGCCCTCGACGCCAGCCTGGAGAGAGGGGCCCCTCCTCGGAGGAGGCCCCTTTTTTACTTGAGCTAGCGCGCTGGCAAGAGAACGCGCACCCGCGTCCCTTTCGCGCGCTCGCTCTCGACGCCGACGGTGCCGCCGTGTTGGTCGATGATCTTTCGCACGATGGCGAGGCCAAGCCCGGTGCCCGCCTCCTTGGTCGTGAAAAACGGGTCGAAGATGTTGCCGAGCACGTCGGGCTCGATGCCGGGGCCTGTATCGCTGATCTCGATGAGGACCTGCCCATCCAGAAGCGCGACACGACCCTTCAGCTCGCCGCCGTCGCGGAGCGCCTCGAGGCCGTTGACGACGACGTTGAGCACGACCTGCTTGAGCTTCTCGGCGTCGCCCGAGACGACAGTCCCCTCGGCGAGGTCCTTGACGAGGTGAATCCCCCGCGCTTCCGCGGGGCCGCGCTCGAGCTCGAAGACCTCGTCAACGAGGCGGGCCACGTGGACCGGATCGCGACCGATCTGCCGTGGCCTGGCGAGCTCCAAGAACTCAGTCAGGAGGCGACTCAACCGTCCGACCTCTGACTCGACCACGTCGATGCGTCGCAACATGGTGTCGCGGCGTTCGCCATCGACGCCGGCCTTGTCGATGTCGCGCTTCAAGAGATGGAGCTGAAGCACGGCCGCGTTGAGCGGGTTTCGAATCTCATGAGCGAGGTTCAAGGCCAGCGCGCCCATGGCCGAGATGGCCTCGGCGTCGGCCGCCCGCTTCTCGAGGGAGCGCTTCTCCGTCACGTCGATGCCGAAGCCGAACACCACCTCACGGTCTTGCGTCTCGCCGGAGCGGGCCGGTGAGAAGTGCCACCTAATGCGGCGCCCCGGCAGGAGCCCCGCTCGCTCGACGAAGGCCGCCTCAATCTCGCCCATCGCCCTACCGCTGCGAGCGGCCTCCAGCGTGGCCGAGACTCGCTCCCGATCGCCCTCGGGGATCCACGACTCGAGGAAGTCGCGTCCCCTCGCCTCGTTGGCGTCGATCTGAGCAAGCTCGCTCGCACGGCGGTTGAAGAGCACGACGCGGCCTTCCGCGTCGAGCGCCACGACCACCACGTCGGTAAGCTCGGCGAGCGCGCGGTACTTGCGGACGAGATCTTCGCGGCTCTTCTGGAGGCGCACCTTGGTGACAGCCTGCCTCACCGTGGAGATGAGCTCCTCCGGCCGAAACGACTTGAGCACGAAAGCGAAGGCGCCCTTCTGCAAAGCTGCAAGGGCCACGTCGACGGTGGCGTTGCCGGTGATGAGCACGACCTCGCCGCCGCCGGCTTCACGAAGCGGTTCGATAAGCTCGGTGCCTGAGGTGTCCGGCAAGCGCACGTCGACGAGCGCCACCTCGAAGCCGTGGGCGCGCGCCACGGCCATCGCCTCGTCGCCGCGCGACGCCGTTCTCACCTCGACGCCGTGGGGCGCCAGCACAGCCTCGAGCGTCGTCACGAGATCCGGGTTGTCGTCGACGATGAGGACGCGCCCCGGCGCGCGACCGCAGGGGACCTCGCCGCCCAACGTGGGTGCCTTCGTCATGAGACACCCAAGAGCTTCTTCAGGACATCGTTGACCACGGCCGGGCTCGCCGAGCCCTTGGTCTCCTTCATCACGAGGCCCACGAAGTAGCCCAGGATGGCCGTCTTGCCGGCGCGCACCTGCTCGGCCTGCTTGGGGTTCGCGGCGACGATGCGCGTCACGATGTCTGTGATGGCGGCGGCGTCGCTGACGACCTCCATGCCGAGCTCGCGGACCACGTCGGACGGGGCGCGCTCTTGCCAAGGGGCCTCGGTGGCTTCGCGCCCGCCGTCTTTCGGCCGCGCGATTTTGGCGTAGACCTCTTTGGCCTGCTTTCCACTGATCTTCCCCGCGTCGACGAGCCGGAGGAGCTCGGCCACCTGACGCGGCGTGACGGGGAACTCGGCCGAGAGGCCGCGCGTGGTCACGTCTCGCAACACCTCTGTCTGCACCAGGTTGGCCACCTTCACGGGATCGCCGTGTAGGGTCGCGGCCTCTTCGAAGAAAGCCGCCAGGCGCGGATGCGACGTCAGGACGGCGGCGGCGGCTGGCGCGAGGCCCATTTCCGATGCGAAGCGGGCGCGCTTGGCGCGCGGCAACTCCGGCATCTCGGCGCGGAGCCGCTCGACGAAGACGTCGTCCAGGTAGAGCGGCCGAAGATCGGGATCGGGAAAATACCGGTAGTCCTGAGCCGTCTCCTTCGAGCGAAGGGAGAAGGTCTTCTGGCCCTTCTCGTCCCAACCGCGGGTCTCTTGGACGATGCGCTCGCCACCTTCGAGGGCCCGCTCTTGGCGAACGATCTCGCTCTCGATGGCCTTTTCGACGAAGCGAAACGAGTTGATGTTCTTGAGTTCCACGCGCGTGCCGAGGGTCGTGTCGCCCTTCTTGCGGATCGAGACGTTGGCGTCGCAACGAAACGAGCCCTCCTCGAGGTTGCCGTCGTTGACCCCGAGGAAGATGAGCACGTCGCGGAGCGTGCGGAGGTATTCGGCCGCCTCCGCGGCGCTGCGGAGATCAGGCTCGCCCACGATCTCCACGAGCGGCACACCGGAGCGGTTGAGATCGACGATGGACTCGTCGCCGCGGTCGTGGACGTTCTTGCCGGCGTCCTCCTCCATGTGAACGCGCTGGATGCGGAGCCTGCGCAAGACGCCGCCCTGCTCGACGTCGAGGTGACCGCCTTCGCTGAAGGGCTCGTCGAACTGGCTGATTTGGTAGCCCTTCGGTAGGTCCGGGTAGAAGTAGTTCTTCCGCGAAAAGCGGCTCACGGGGCGGATCGTGCACGAGAGGCCGAGCGCCGTGCGCACCGCGAGGCGCACTGCTTCTTCGTTCAGCACCGGGAGCGCTCCCGGGAGGCCGAGGCACGTCGGGCACGTCTGTGTGTTCGGTTCGGCGCCGAAGTCCGTGGCGCAGCCGCAGAAGGCTTTCGTCCGCGTGAGCAGCTGCGCGTGAACCTCGAGACCAATCACCGGCTCGTATTCGG
>JADJCA010000023.1 GCA_016703425.1 Myxococcales bacterium | reverse complement strand
GATCGCGACATCGAACGCACGCCGGACCAGCGCTCCTTTGCTGAGGGTCCAGGGGCGGCGTCAGCACAGGATCTGCCCAGGAAAGGCACGGCCGTGGCGGTGAACGCGCGAAGCGTATCGACGCACTGCTCGCGCAGAGGTGTTGGTGCCTCGCCGGAGAGGGCGAGCGCCGCGGAGCCGTTTGAGCTCGAGGCCACCGCCAAGATGATTTGGAGCCCCGACGCCGCGACGCGGCGAACTCCGGCGCGCCTCGCGTCGATGTGAGAGGCGAACGAGCAACGCCTCGCGTGCTCCCTTCCGCGTCCACAACGCCCTGGAGCGTGCGGCCGCGGATGGAAGGGACCTCCTCGTCGCCCAGGGAGCGTGCCCTCGACGCGCGCACCACATCACCGCCATCACGCACGCAGAGACGAGGCTCAAGGCGTGGAGCGCGGGTACGAAGAGGGTCGTTGCGGCCCTCGACGGCGTCGAGAAGTGCGTCGTCCCCCGAACCTCGCGTCGAGGCTCGGCCTCGAGGTGCGGCGCCACGGTGGCGAGCGCGCACGCGGCGGCCTTCTGCTCCCGATGCGGCTGGCTTGGATCTCGGAGCGCGCCGACTAGAAACGCAACGTCCGCCACGAGAGCGTCGGCCGGGCGAAGCTCATCCTCTGACCAGAGCCCGTCGACGATCAGCGCATCGGGAATCTTTGCCTCATCGTCGCTAAGGGCGCGATCGCGAATGGTCTGGTGCAGTCGCCGGAGGAAGGACACGCCGAGGTTCGATAGGACGCGGCGTTTCTCGCGGCCGGGGACGAGCGCCACGGCAGGTCAAGATGCCGTAGGCCGCGCTAACCTCGCGAACGGCTCGGCGACGCGACCCGCTGTTGACGGCCCCGCGTCGGTGGCGTGATTCTCAAGCGTGCCCACGGTTTGCACGCTCCGTTACGACCGACTTCGCGAGCTCTGGCCTGACGTCGACCCCCACGACGTGTGCAGGGTGCTGGCTCATCTCGACGCCGTCGGTGGCGTCGACACGAAGGCGCGCGTCGATGAGGCACTCTCGCGCCCGGGGCGCGAGGCCGCGAGCCTTGATGGCACCCTAGCATCCGCCTTGAACACGATCGAACGCGCAGAGAAGATCAGCGTCCTTCACGCCCTCGATGCCTTGATCCGCGCCGGTGGGGACCCGAGCGCCGCGCTCGTGGCGCTGGCCGCGACGCTGGACGATAGCCGAACGGTCCAAGCAGCCAGCGCGGCACTGCACCGCGCCGCCTCGCGGGCTATCCGCTCGCGCCGATCCGCCAAGCTCTCTCGAAGGCTGCGGCTCACCACCGCTCCGTTCGCGACGTGGAGCGGCTCGATGCACTGCAGCGACGGGGCCAACACGTCGATCTTCGCCGCCTCAGCGCTGTCTACGAGCAGCAGCGGCCCATCGGAAACCTTCGTGGCGCTTTGGGCCTCCTAGAAGACTCCTTGCTCTCGGACGTGGATGCCGAGCTCTCCGAGGCAAGGCGCGCGCTAGCGGAGGCGGAGCGCGCGGGGTCAGACGTCTACCGCGTTTGGGTCTCGTTCCTGCCCATCATGACGCGCCAGCTGGGTGCGGCCGACCACGAACGTCGCGAGCGTGCTGCAGCGGCGCTGGCGCACGTGAAGTTTGCCGTCGGTCGGTCCCCCGAGCGGAGCGAGCGGGAGAAGAGCAGCCGCTCCCACCGGGCCGCAGCCACCGGAGAACCTACGCCTCCTCCGACACGCCGCTCGAGGCGGACGAAAGACCCACTGCCCGAATTGCGGTGCCTCGAGGCCTTCAGTGATCTACGAGTCGCTGCGATCGGGGCAACACGTGGGACGACACCACGGTCGAGCGCGTGCGGCTCGTGCCAGCTCTACCTCCTCGAACACTTCGGGATCTGCGGCGCGACACTCCCTTGCGCGCCGCGAATCGTCGCGCTATTCACTGAACCGCATGGTTCAGTATTCGAGTCCCCGCCTCGATGCCTCGTTCGCCGCCCTCTCGGACGCGACGCGACGCGGCGTTCTGGAGCAGCTCGGCCGTGGCGATGCGTCGATCACGGCCCTCGCCGACAGGTTCCACATGACCCTCACGGGCATGAAGAAGCACGTCGGCGTCTTGGAGCAGGCCGGCCTCGTCACCACCGAGAAGGTCGGACGCATCCGGACATGCAAGCTCGGCGCGCGCCACCTGGCGGACGAGATGGCGTGGATGGAGAGATACCGTCAGCTGTGGGCCGCACGATTCGACGACTTGGACAACGTTCTCGAGGAACTGCAGGAGAGAGAAGATCAATGGACGCACAGAACGAGAGTGAGCCGATGAAGAACCCCACGACGGTGGAACGAAAGTCCGATCGTGAGCTCGTCGCCACGCGGACCTTCGACGCGCCGCGGCGAATCGTGTTCGACGCCTGGACCAAGGCCGAGCTCTTCAAGCGATGGTGGGTGCCCAAGTCGTGCCCCATCGTTCTCCTCGCTTGCGACATGGACGCGCGCGTGGGCGGCAAGTACCGCTTGGTGTTCGGCCACGGCGACTCACCGCCGATGGAAGTTTTTGGTCGGTACCTCGAGGTGACGCCGCCCGCACGCCTCTCGTGGACGAACGAGGAAGCCGGCGACGGCGGCGCCGTCACCACGATCACCTTCGAGGAGAACGACGGCAGGACGCTGCTCGTCATGCACGATCTCTATCCCTCGAAGGAAGCGCTCGACGAAGCCATCGCCTCCGGCAGCACGAGCGGCACCGGCGAGACGTTCGAGCAGCTGCACGAGGTCCTCGGCATGTTCACCGAACGCGGTACCTCGACCCATCGATTCTGATGGGTCGATTGCGGCAAATGAGAACGAACCCCCACCGGAGCGACCGGGGCCTTTCGCGCTCGACGAGCCGTCAAGCGTAACGTGGCCGGAGGTCCCAGCGTCGCCGCCCATCATCGCGACTGAGCGAGCGCCAGCGCGTCGGCACCCGCCGGGAATCGAAGTTGCCCGGTCGTGTCGTTGGCAGCGCGCCACACGACCTCGGCCACGTCGGACTCCTTCGTCACCGACGTCGTCTTCGCAAAGGCCTCGAAGATCGGCTTCGCAAAGGGCAGGTAGGCGTCTGGGATCAGTCCTTCCATGCGCCGTCCGCCGTTGCTCGTGAAGCTTGTCGTCGGGCCGTAACCCGGCTCGACCAGCTTCGCGCGAATGTTGAAGGCCTCGAGCTCGAACGCGAGCGATCCCGTGAACCCTTCGATGGCCGCCTTGCTCGCAGTGTACGCCGCTGCCAACGGCATCCGCGCCAGCGTCACGCTCGAGGTCACGTTCACCACCACGCCCGACTGACGCGCGCGAAACGCCGGCAGCACCGCTTGCGTCATCGCCATCACGCCGAAGGTGTTTGTCTCGAACACCTCGCGCACGGTGGTCATGGGCGTGGCCTCGAAGGCGCCGACGACGCCGATACCAGCGTTGTTGACGAGCACGTCAATGGGGCCCGCCGAGTCGAGCGCGGCCGCGATGCTCTCGGGCTTCGTCACGTCGAGCGCCAGCACGCGCAGCCGCTCAGACCGCGGCAGAATGCCCTCGCGGGGCGTTCGCATCGTGGCGATTACGTTCCAGCCCTGAGCGTGGAAGTGGCGGGCGGTCTCGAGGCCATACCCAGAGGAGCAACCAGTCACGAGCGCTGTTTTCATGCTCTTGACGGTAGTGTCCGCACACTGGACTATCTACCGTTTCTAGTCCACTTTTCCTTTGCGAGCGTCCAAACATGAACGATCCGCTCTCTGAAGTCATCGCGCTGCTGCAGCCACGCACCGTCTTCTCGAAGCGCATCAGCGGCGCGGGCCTTTGGGGTGTGCGCTACTCGGAGTTCGGCCAGCCGAGCTTCTGCGCCGTTCTCGAAGGGAGCTGCCGCCTCGCCGTCGACGGGCACCAGGCGCTCACGCTCGAGGCCGGCGACTTCAGTGCTGCCAGCGACTCCGGGCTTCACCATGTCGAGCTTCGAGCAGGTGCAGCCCAAGCTCGTCGACCCGAAGATGATGGCCAAGCATGCGGGTGAGGTCCGCCACGGCACGCGCGGTGGGCGCCCCGACGTCCGGCTCCTTGGTGGCTACTTCGACTTCGACTCGCCGGACGCGTCGTTGCTGGTGTCGCTGCTGCCGGCGGTGGTGCACGTGCGCGGCGCCCCGCGGCTCTCGCTCCTCGTGCGGCTCGTTGGTGAGGAGTCGCTCGAACGGAGATCAGGCCGCAACCTCGTGCTCACGCGTCTCGTAGAGGTGCTGCTCATCGAAGCGCTGCGATCGCCGTCGGGTGACGACACGCCGCCGGGGCTGCTGCGCGGGCTGCCGGACGCGCGACTCGCGCCGGCGATGCGACAGATGCACGCCAAGGTCGCGCGGCCGTGGACGATGGCCGAGCTTGCGAAGACGGCGGCGCTCTCCCGTTCGGCGTTCTTTGAGCGCTTCACGCGAACCGTGGGGCTGCCGCCGATGGAGTATCTGCTCGCGTGGCGCATGGCGCTCGCGAAGGATCTCTTGCGCCGCCACGACCTCGGGCTCGCCGAGGTCGCCGAACGGGTCGGTTACGCCTCAGCGAGCACGTTCAGCACCGCGTTCAGCCGGCACGTAGGGCAGCCGCCGGGAGTCGATTTGCAAGAGAGAGCGCGCCGACACGACAGATACTCACCGCGCGATGAGGCCCCCTGAGGGCTCCGCGAAGCCCCTCCGGCATCGGCCTCCGCGGGAGCGTGGAAGCGTGACAGCACCGGCACGACCGACCGCGGCGCTAGTAGAGACCGGAGAACCCCAGCGCGACCTGCAGCGTCCGGCCGGTCATGAACAAATGATGAGCGAGCCCGGCGTCCAGAGGGCGGCGCGCATGTCGTGGACTTGCCCCGTGAAGTAGGCGGCGAAGTGCAGAAGCCGCGTCACCACGTAGCCGTAGAGAAGAGCGCGCGCGAGCAGCAAGGACGGGTCCGTCAGGATGAAGAGGAAGCCCGCGGCGAGGAAGAAGGGAATGTTCTCCAGATCGTTCAGGTGGATGCGGCGCGTCCGTTCGACGGCCTCGTTGGGCTCCAACTGCTTCGGATCGGGGTTGGGATTGAGCGGCGTCTTCTTGATGTCCTCGGGCGCTCGGTAGCCACCTTGGCCTGCATCATGCGAACAACCGTCAACCACGACATGCTCGCTGCTTTGAGCACCATGATCGCCGCCGCGACGGCGTAAGTGGCGAAGAGCGGGTTCTGTAGGCTTAGCCTGTCCATGGATCCTCCCCCTCAGGCGTGGCCGAGCTTCGCTTCGTAGGCGTCCGCGAGACGCAAGAGCGCGTCCGTGCAGCGGGTCTGCGTGGACGAGCCGTGCATCACCGCCAGCGTCCGGGGTTCGAGCGTCGCCAGGCGGCGGATCGTCGGCGCGGTCACGATCGAGAGGGCCGTCGCGCCGAAGATCTCTTCCCCGGCGAGCGCGGGGCCGACGATGTCGTCGGTCGTGAGCGGGGGGCCGTCTCCCGTGTGGGTGAAGAGATCGCCGCAGAAGAGCGTTTTCGTCGTCTCCTCGAACAGCACCCGCGCCTCCCAGTTGTGCGGAACGTGAGGCGTGTCGATGTGGCGCACCCGCTTGCCGCCGAGATCGATGATCTCGCCGTCTGCGAGCTTCCGCGGGGGCCGATCGCAGAGGTCGTCGAGCGAGACCATGCAAACCGAGAGCGCCGTGCGCGACCTCGGCGCGACTTGCGACCGCGAGCAGCTCATTCATCGCCCCGCACCATCGGACTCGACGTGACCGAATGCGATCCAGCGGAGGCTCGAGAGTGGAGCGACGCGCGCAATGGCCTCCGACACGAGCGGGAACATCCGCCGCGGCCCCGTGTGAAAGAGGAGCGGCTCGTCGGCCTTGATGAGGAACTGGTTGAAGGTGAAGCCGCCCGGCGCCGCGGCGGGGACACACGTGGAAAACCGGTAGATGCCGTCGGCGATCCGTGGGTGAGCGTTTTCATGGGCTTCTGTTCCTTCTGGGCGGGGCGCCGAGCGATGTCGCTCGGGCTCGTTCAAGATCGATAGCACCGAAAATGTGACCGATGGTCCAATAATTCGACCGATGGTCAATTTGTAGATACGCGGATAGAATTGCCGCGTGCCGTCGCCGAAGAAGCCAACCAAGTCGCCCCCCAAGAAACGCCGCAAGGCCGCTCATGCCGACGAGGTGCCGCCGCGCATCGCGCGGCGTGAGCGGCGCAGGGAACGCTCCCGCGAAGAGATCGTCGAAGCCGCCCGGCGCGTGCTCCTTCGCGACGGCATCGCCGCCACCACGCTCGACGCCGTCGCCAAGGAGGTCGGGCTGACGAAGGCTGCGCTCTACTACTACTACCCGTCGAAGGACGCGCTCCTCTTCGAGATCATCTTCGGCGTCCTCGAGGCCCAATCGCGCGGTCCACGACGCGGTCCTCGAGGCCAAGAGCGGCGGCGATGCCCTGCGCGCCATCGTCCGCGAGACGGTGCACATCTATGCCTCGCGCATGGACGACTTCCGCCTCGCGTTCCTTCACGGTCAGGTCGCGAGACCGGGCTCCGTGAGCCTCGGCGCCGAACAGTTCGCGCGGCTCCGCCCGCTCAACGACCTCACCTACGCCGGCGCCGCGAAGAGGCTCTCCGAAGACTGGAAGCACGGGCGTGGCCGGGCGAACGTCGAGCCCCGTCTCATGGCCTTCCTCGCCAACATCGCGGCCATCGGCGCCCTCACGCTGAAGGGGATCGTCGAGAGCGTCGGTGATCCGCTGCTGTACTCGGACGAACAGTTGATCGAGGGCCTCGCGCGGATCTTCGGGGCCGCGGCCGCTCCTTGAGCGGAAGCACGCCGACCTTCGCGTCCACACCGTCTACACGTGGGTGGCTTCGGAAGGAGCCTCCGTGACGCCGTTCGTCGCATCGACGCGGGAAAAGACAGTTCGGGGCGTCGCACGGTCGCCACGCCTGTGCTGCCACCCGTGGCGATAGGCGTCGCCGACGTGCATCGTCCCGTGGATAGAGACGCTGGCCTCTGCCTCGGCGAGCGCTGCGTTGCGGCACGCAACCTTCTGATGACAAGCGAGAGCTGCTAACCTCGCGCTCTTGGGTGCGGAACAAGCGGTCCATGATGCTCGCGCTTCGCCGCGGGGAGCGCCGCCAGCGCATGTCGGGCGCTGCTCAACTTTGGCGACCGCGATGATGGAGCGAGGTCTCCCGATGAAGTGCGCGACGCCAGCACTCCCGAGGCGGGCGCCGAGGAGGCGTCGGGCGGCGGCGCTGATGGAGGCGCTGCTGACGCGGCGATCGACGCAGACCGCGCCGATGACGCCACCGATGCGAGCTACCGCGCCACCGTCCCTTGCCGACAACCCGATCGCGTATTTCCCCTTCGACGATTCGTTCGTCGACGTGGTTTCAAAACAGAAGCGTCGCAGACTTCGGGCACCGTCTCGCTCGTCGCCGGTGCCGTCGCCAAGGCGGTCGCGCGGGACCCGGGATACCTGACCTTTGCTAGCCCCATCAGAGCTCTTCGACCGCAAGCCCTTCAGCGTCGAGTTTTGGATCCGCCCCATGACCACCGGGCTGCTCTTCGACCGGCGCTCGAAGGCCCAAACCGGGTTCTTCAACGGTTACGATTGCGCCCTCCGCGACAAACTGAACGGCGTCGGCTTCGACCTCTGGTATCCGCCGGACAGCGCCGACGCGGTGACCTCTGAAAGCCGTCGGCGCCGAGGGATACGTGGCGTTCGGCACGGGAAAGCTCACTCCTGACGCTGGCACAAATGCCTTCGTTCACGTCGTCTTCACCTACGCCGGTGGCGCCGACGGCGGGTTTGCCGCGGCCCCTGTTCCGTGGGTCAACGGCGTCCTCTACCTATTTCGTCATACCCGGCGGTGACAAGCGTCCAGCTCTACGATGGGGCCCCCTCGTGCCGCGCCTCTCGGTGACTCGGGGCACGCTTGCGCAACCATCGTTACCCCTGCTGATCGGAAGGATGCAGATGCGGACCTCGACGAGCTGGCGTTCTACGACCAGGTGCTGCCCCAAGCGCGCATCCAAGAGCACTACAAGCGGGGCCGCTGACTCTGGACGCCGTTTGACGATGTCACGCAGACGAGGCAGTTGAGACCGGTACCGCCACCGCCACACCACCGAAGCCATCATCGTCGAAGCCCCCAAACGGATCGTTGCCGCGGAAGTCGAGCTCGAAGTCGTAGCGGCCGAAGTCGCCCACGCTGCTCTCGACGTCCCCGATGCCCTTGACGCAACCCCGTCGTACATCGCGTCCGCCTCGCTACCAGCCCAGCGAATGACCATGCGCGGCGGATCTTGACCAAACTCCCAGTGCGAGATGGCCTGCGCAATCTGACCGACCTCACCGCTACAAGCGTGGGTCAGCTCCCAAGGCCTCCCCGCAGCCTCGCTGCGACGGCATCGTCAACGTCGGTTCTATCTTCTCTTTCTTCTTTTTTTCTGTCCGAATCGGCCGCCCGAGATCGTCGGTGGGGGGTCGAACGGGGACGCCTCGTCGCCCGGCCGACGTCACCTCAAAGGAGAAATCATGACCAAGTACTTGTTCTTGTACCGCAATCCTCCCGGTCCCGAGCGCCAGCCGTCGCCCGCCGAAATGCAGGAGATGTTCAAGCAATGGGGCGCGTGGAAGGAGAAGTTCAAGGCCCACGTGATCGACATGGGCGACGGCCTCAAGCCAGGCGGGAAGCTGCTCGCCGGCGGCAAGGTGACCGACGGTCCGTTTACCGAGGGCAAGGAAATCATCGGTGGATTTTCGATCGTTCAAGCGGAAACCTACGAGCAGGCTCTGGAAGTGGCCCGCGAATGTCCGATCGTGTTCATGCCAAACGCCGTGATCGAGATTCGCGAGATGATGGGCTTCTGACGCCGCCGGGAAACGATCGTGGGCCGCCGGAGGTTCGTGCGGCCCACGATCTCGTAGAAGGATTCTTTCGCCACGAGGCGGGTCGACTGATCGCGACCCTAGGCCGTCGCTACGGCTCGCACGGAATCGAGCTGGTGGAAGACGCGGTGCAGAGCGCGCTCGAGCGCGCGCTCGGCACTTGGGCGCGTCGCGGGCTGCCCGACAACCCGGCCGCCTGGCTCACCCGCGTCGCCACCCACCAGGTCATCGACCGACTGCGCAAGCTAGGGCGAGAGGTCGACGCCGACCTCGACCGGCTGGAGGCTGTGTCCGGCGCGGAAGGTCCGAGCGCTGATCCCGACGTCGCCGACGAGGTCGCGCTCCTGTTCGCCTGCGCAGATGAAGCGCTGCCGGAGCGAACGCGGCTGGTGCTCTGCCTGAAGCTCGTGTGCGGGTTCAGTACGCGCGAGATCGCGACGCGCCTGTTCACGAGCGACGCGAACGTACAAAAAATGGTCGAACGTGGGCGGCTTTGCCTCCGCGAGGCGTGGAGCGATGGCGGACTCCCACCGCTCGCGCGCGACGATCTCGAGCGCCGCCTGGGCATCGTGCAGCAGGTCCTGTATCTGCAGTTCAACGAAGGCTACGCATCGTGCCGGGAGAGCGAGCCGCTGCGCCCCGAGCTCTGCGACGACGCGATCCGCCTCTGCCAGCTGCTGCTCGCGCACGACGCGCTCGCGCGACCATCCACTTGGGCGTTGCTCGCCCTCATGCACTTTCACCGCGGCCGACTCGGCGCACGCCTCGACGGCGGCGGCGGCATTCTTCTCTTGCACGAACAGGACCGAAGTCTCTGGGACCGGCACCAGTTCGCGCTCGCGCTCGAGTGCATCGCGCGCGCGATGAGCGAATCGGAGTTCTCCACGTACCACGGAGAGGCCCTGATCCTCGCCGAGCACTGCTTGGCTCCGTCGTATGCGGAGACCCGTTGGGCCGAGATCGTGGACTTGTACGAGCTCCTCGAGCGGCTCTCGCCTTCGCCGTACTACGTTCTCCAGCGTGCCATCGCCCTCGCCGAGTGGCGCGGGCCTGAACACGGCCTCGCGCTGCTCCGGCAGGAACGTCCTCCTTCGTGGCTCGCGGGCCACTACCTGTGGCGCGCCACGATGGGCGAGCTCTTGCGCCGGACTTCGGACTTCGAGGGCGCCGTCTTCCACCTGTGCTCCGCGCTCGAGATCACGCCGACGCGCGCGGAGCGGGCGGTCTTCGAGCGCTACCTGGAGCGCGCGAAGGCCCACGACCCAGGCCCTGACGTCCGGTCGCGGTAAACACCGTCTGCCGTCTGCGCCGTGGTGTGCCACCGCCGTGCCACGCCCCGCTCGACGGAGCGCTGAAATCCCGCACAATTCGCGGCCTCCTATCAGGCACGCACCTCGCACGGTGGTGGCCATGAAGCGTGGGCGTGCCTGGGTTGGCGGGTGCGTCACGTGCGATCACGGCCACGGTGGCTTCAACTCCGCGGGGCCCGTCCCCGTCCACAGCCGGGGCCGATATGGCCAGCCGTTCACTCTGGGGCCGTGGCCGACGCACAACCGCTACACGGCGCGCTGGTACGAATGCGGCGTGTCGATCCCGTGAAGGGGTCAGCTGCCTCGCCGTTGACGGGCGCTCACGCCGAGCCGAGACCGCTCATGGGGGCACCGGGCCGGGGCCCCCCCCCCCGCTTGCCGGGCCCCCTCCGGGCTGCCGCCCGGGCGGCCCCGGGCGGCCCGGGCGGCGGCCCGCCCGGGGGGCCGGCGGCGCCGTCCCGCCCGCTCTTTCCCCCCCCTGGGCCGGGGGGAGGAGTGGGGGGCCGGCCGGGGCGCGCCGGGGCCGGGGCGGCTGACCGGCAGCGTCGGTCGTCGGCCTCTTGAAGCGAGAGCGCGGCGAAGTGTTCGCGCTAGGGAGCCAGTCCGTCGCGTCCAGTGAAATTTCGACCCGCATCCTGGATCGACCACCCCCTTCCGCTGGTGCGGGACGGCCGCGAATTCGGCCCTGTTACGCTTGTTGTGCAAGGGGCCCACACGTGGATTGCACGCGCCCAAGGGGCCTCGGCGCGGCACGACTGCTGCAGCGTGGCTCGGCATGCGCCATCGAGTGCTTTCCTTGCTCCTCTCCAGCGCCCTCGTTGCGTTGGTCGCCTGTTCCCCTTCCATCGAGAAGCCCGAATACGACGGCTGCAGCGGGAAGAAGAAAGCCGCGTGTGCCGCGGCGAGCGCCTCCGGCTCCGACGACGGAGGAACGACGCTCTACGCAGCGCCCGTTCCGGACGCGGCGCGCATCGTCGTCGACGCCGGGAGTGACGCTTCACTCCGCAAGCCCGACGGTGGCCGGCCGAGCCTTCCGCCCCCCAACTTTGCGTGCCGCGATCTCTCGCGCTGCTGCCGAGCCATCCGGAGCTCTATCGAGCGCGCCGCGTGCATCGCTGTCGTCTACAAGGCCAAGCCGAGCGTGTGCTCCACGGCGCTCATCGGCTACCAGCTCTTTGGCTGCGGTCACCAACCCTTCGACATCGGCGGAATCCTGCCGGGCGGATTCGGCAGCGGTTACGACAACGACGGCGACGGCACCCCGGACTTCGTCGACGACAACACTCCGCCGCCCTACACATTGGACGACTACTGCGCCGAGTACCCCGAGGAGTGCCCCGCGGCCGGTGCTGCGACCTACGACACGGGTTGGACCGACCCGGGCGCTCCCCCGCCCATCGACGATCCGAGCTATCTGGACTTCGGCCCGCCCGTCGATCCGAACGCGAACCCCGATCCCTCGAGCTTTCCCGACCTCGGCTCGGGCGGCGGCTCGTACGATCCGTTCGGAACGCCCGACCCGGGGTCCGGCGGCGGTTCGTACGATCCCTTCGGAACGCCTACCCCTGATCCTGGGTCCGGTAGCGACGGCGACAGCGGCGACTTCGGCGACTGGTGGTGGTGACCCGCCGTCGAGTGCGGAGCGTTCGTTCGCGGCAAAGTGCGACGCCGCATGCGACCGTTGACGTGGGAGCGGCCGCGCGATGCGCGCGACGCGAAACATCGAGAGGGTGAGCGCATCATCGACGAAGCATGCGGCGTCACGTCGACTGCCCCCCCTACGCGAGCGCATCGACGTTCCTCGTTCGGCTGCCGCGCCGCCAAGGAGCAGCTAGAGTCGACCGATGCGTTCTTCCCTTTGGCTCATCCTTCCGCTACTCGCTCCCGCCGCGTCCGCTGCCGTTGCGTGCACGTCGAGCGATCCGCCCGCGCAATTGCCAGCAGCGGACGCCTCGATCGGGGACGTTTCGACCGCGGAAGGCTCGGTCCCCGACGGGATGTCGCCTCCAAGCGGGAGTGATTCGGGGCCATCGGATGGTGGAGCCAGCTTGACGGACGGGCCATCCGACGACGGGGGGCAGGACTTCTGCAAGAGCGCGGCGGCCGCCGGCGCCGCGTTCTGCGCAGACTTCGAGCAGTCCACGGCCGTCGATGATGGCTGGAACGACCTAACGACGGCCGGCGGCGCAACGATGACGCTCGAGACGACCATCGCCAAGCAGAAGAAGTCTGCGCTCGCCAGGTTCATCAGCGGCGACGGCGGCAGCGCGAACGGCGTGGCAGCCTTCTCCACCGTCGTGAACGCGGCCGGAACCAAGAGCAAGATGGCCATCGAGTTCGACGCCCGCGTCTCGTTTCCAAACGGGCCGCCTTCGACCAACACGCTCTTTCTCACCATCGCGCTGCGCACAGGCACCGGACCGAGCGGACACTACTTCATCGACATCGAGCGGGGCTCGGGGGGCTGGGAGCTCCTCGCGACGGGGACGTCGGGAGAACCCTTCCCCGCCGTCGGTGAAGATTTCTGGCACCACTTCCGCCTCAGCTACGACGGAAGCGGCGCCCAAGGCGAGATCAACCTCTTCATCGACAACCTCGGCGTCGCATCCATCTTGCGCACCAAGGGGCCGCCGCCGGGCGGCGCGCCCGCGACGTTCGACAACGTCCTCATCGAGCATCTCGGACTCGAGGCCGACAAGTCGACGTCCTTCTACATCGACAACGTCGTCGTTACGTATCCCTAACGGCGCCGCGAAGCGGCCCGCCGGATCGCGCGATCAGGCGGTCGAGGCGCGCGACCAGATCGCCTTCGGTGCGGTCGTCGTTCTTGCGCTTCGTCTCGAGCACCGAAGTGTCGAGCTGGGCTTTCAAAGGCTTGGAAGACAGCGGCACCGCCTGAAGCCGAAACGGCTCGGGTCGAAGCGGAGTTCATCGCGGGCCTTTCCGCGAGCTTTCGCCGCGTGCTCGCGGAGCGCGGCTCCTACGCTCCGGTGCGTTCGCGATGGCTGCAACCGGGCCAGCAGCACGGCCTCCGCATGCCTTCCTCTAGCTCCTCCTGGGTTCGTCGAATGCGGCGCTCGCGGGTCTTGGCTTGCTTTGCATCCTCGACCCAACAGATGAACTCGTTGCGGGCGAGAGGCGTGATGTCGTTCCAGGCAGCGAGCGCGGCGGGATTCGCGACGAGCGCCTTGCGCAGGTCGTCGGGGAGCTTGTGCACGACCCCACCGGGCACTCGTTGGCGGCTCACGAGACACGTATCTAGCACGTGGCGACGCTCGCACGCGATCGGGCCCGCGGCCTCCTCCGGGGCGGTCACGGCGGAGCCCCGTTCCGCAGCACCTCGGACTGGAGCCCCTCGAGGTGGCGACCGAAGCGCCGCATCACCAAGAGGTGCACGAGCGCCTGCGTCATGACGTAGATGAACCAGGGCAGTCGAGGCACAAAATCGTGGATAGCGGCGAGAACGAACTTGCCGTCGAGAACGCTGCGAAACTCGAGACGAGGCCGTGTTCCGTCGACGACGCGCGCGAGGGCTCCTCCGGTCACGTAGAAGAGCTGGCGGTCGTCGGCGCTCCGATCCGACGCGAACAGCAGCACGAGGAGTGGTTGCTCGATGGGCCAGAGGAAGAAGCGGCAGGTTCCGGAGGGGTCGACATCCACGCGCAAGAAGGGAGCCATGAACTGGGGAAGCCAACGCGTGTATTCGCTTGCGACCCACCGGGCGCTGCGGCCGGCGGGAAGCGGCAGCCTCTGCACCGACCGAACCCGTGACACCGCGGCGCGACGCGTCGACCTTGGCTTCGGCGTGCTCGCGCGAGCCGCTTCGATTGCCTTCTCGTCGGCGACCGCAAGCTCGATGGCGGCGCGAAGCGACATCGCCTCGACTCCGGCCATCGACTGCAGGACGAGGCCATCGCGGGCCACGAGGTCGTGGCGAAGGCTATCCATGAGCGGCCGCACAAGCTCTCGCGGCGCACCGGTGATCACGCTTACCCAGAGCAGCGAGAGCCTCGCCGTTCGCACCGGAAGCGTCAGCACGCGCGTCCGTTTGCCGAGGACGGAGCCTACGACCCGCAGGGTCTCCGCGTAAGAGACGACGTCGGGGCACCCCACGTCGTAGGCGCGACCCGCGAGCTCAGGGTGCTCGAGCGCGTATCGCAAGAGCGGCACGACGTCCGCGAGCGCGATGGATTGCGAAATGGAGCGCGTCCACGAGGGGCCCACCATGAACGGCAACCTTCCCACGAGGCGCGTCATCATCTCGAACGACGAGCCCCCTGCCCCCACCACGAGTCCAGCGCGTAGCGTGGTCACGGGGACGCCGTGAGCACCAAGGGTGCGCTCGACCTCGCGCCGACTCTGCAGGTGACGTGAGAGGTCTCCCTCGTCAGCCCCTGGGAGCAGACCGCCGAGGTAGGTGATGTGAGCGACGCCGTTCGCGTTGGCGGCGCGCGCGAAGTTGTCGGCGCAGATGAGGTCCATGTCGTCGAAGCGACCTTGCGTCAGGCGGGCCGAAGGCATCATGGAGTGAACCAGATAGAACGCGGCGTCCGCGCCCGCGAGCGCTCGTTCGGCGTCGCGCAAGTTGAAGAGATCGCAGGCGCGCGTCTCTACCCCATCGCTCCGCGGTGCGGACGGCAACGTTCTGGTCAGCGCGACGATGTCGTAGTCGACTCGCAGGGCCTCGATGAGCGCGCGGCCCACGAAGCCCGTCGCACCAGCGATGGCGAGCCGCTTCCTCGTACCCGTTGGCTCTTCGCTCATCGCATCGGCCCGGGGCCTGCGCGCTGGACCAAAGCGGGGCTCACCCGACGATCCTGCAGCGCATCTCGCGCAAGATGCCTCGAAGCTTCGTCGCTTGCTTCACGACCTCCGTCTTGCGTGTCTCGCTGTCGTCGAGCTCGGCGAGAGTCTCGAGGAGCGGCGTCTCGGCGAGTTCGAGCAACCCGAGGCTCCCGAGGTGCCGAATGTCCGGGGAGAGCCTCCCGATCGAGGTCCAGTTCAGCTTCAGGGCGCGGAGCCTCTTCAGTCGGTAGAGCTCCGGCGGCACCGACGTGAGGTCGCTCCATGAGAAGTTCAGCATCACCGCGTTCGTGAGCCGTCCAATGCTGGCAGGCAGCGTCTTTCGCTGGAGCGCGATGAGATGGATGCCTTCGAAGCGATTGAGCCGCTCGAAGTCCGGCGCGCCGAGGCGAGCGAGGGGGTTGTACCCGAGGTTGATCTCTCGATACGGAATCGGAGACCTCACCGAGCCGATGTTCGTTGGCTCGACGTGGACGACCTCGATCTCTTGGGGGATCCGCGTCAGCTCTTGCCGGCTAAGGTCCAACACCGGATACCGTTCGCGGTTCTCCGGACGGACGAACTGGGTAAGGAGCTGCACCCTCGCGTCCCGAGTGAACGCGAACTTCTCAAGGAGCGCGCCGAGCGGCGGCGCCCACACACCCGTCAGCGCGTAAAGCGAGGCCGCGAAGGGCGAGACCCCGTCCGTGACGAGGGCGTCGATGAGCGTGAGCATGCGCGCGCTGATCTCCGGCGGAGCCTTGACCGCGTCGCTCTTTCGCACGCCGAGCGCATCAAGGGCGGTGAGCCGCTGCGTGACCTTGCGCGCGGCATCGGGAAAGAACTTCGCACGGACTTGGCGCTTGTTCAGCGGCTTGGCGAAAGGCGGAGGCACGGGGAGCATCCTACGCGTTCGCCGAGCTGGAGAGGTGCCCCGTGGCCCCATCGGCGCCGCCGACTGAAGTACCATCGCCGCCCATGCCGTCCACCATCGCCGCGTACAACAACGCCCAGCCGGCCAATGAGAAGAAGACCTGCGCTGCGCTCGCGAAGCTCCTCGACAAGGGGCTTCCGAAGGCCGAGAAGAAGATCTGGCACGCCCACCCGGTGTGGTTCGACGACGGCAATCCGCTCGTTGGCTACGCGGTGCGCAAGGCGGGCGTGCAGCTCCTCTTCTGGAGCGGTCGGTCCTTCGACGAGCCCGACCTTCTGCCCGAAGGGACGTTCAAGGCCGCGCACGTCCTCTATACGAGCGCCGACGACATCCAGGTCACCAAGCTTGCACGCTGGCTGCGCAAGGCGAAGAAGATTCAGTGGGACTACAAGAACATCGTCAAGCGACGAGGCGTCCTCGTGAAGCTTGGTGAGTGGTAGCCACTCTGCTGCGGGGCGCGATGGACCTGCGCCTGTGACGGAGCTACGGTCCGAGCGTGCGCAGGATGCTGCGAATCGGTGGGCGCCTGACCCTTGCGTTGGCGGTGGCCCTCACCCTGCTCGTGACGGCGTTCACGCTCGCCTATTGGGAGCCAGACCGGAGCGTCGTCCAGCTCACAGCGCGGTGGGCGGCCCCGCCGTCGACGTTCATTGACGTTGCGGGGCTCCCCGTTCACCTGCGCGATCAAGGCCCGACCGGCGGCGCCATCGATGCCGAGCCCATCGTTCTCCTTCACGGAACGTCGGCGAGCCTCCACACCTGGGACGGCTGGGCGCCGTCACTCGCGCGCACCAGGCGGGTCATTCGGATGGATCTCCCGGGCTTCGGGCTCACGGGGCCGACACCGACTCACGACTACTCGCTCGACGGCTACACGCGGTTCGTCATCGCCGTACTGGACGCGCTCTCGGTTCGGCGCTGCGTGCTCGCCGGCAACTCGCTGGGTGGTGCCGTCGCCATCAGCGTCGCGCGGCAAGCGCCGGCGCGCGTGAGCAAGCTCGTGTTGGTCGACTCGGGTGGTTACGCGCCGCGGGCGACGTCGATGCCCATCGGCTTCCGCATCGCGCAGACCCCGGGACTGAACAAGCTCATGCTGTTCACGCTGCCGCGCTCCGTCGTGGCGTCGAGCCTTCGCGACGTGTACGGAGACCCGAGCCGCGTGACACCGGAGCTCATCGACCGGTACTTCGAGCTCACCTTGCGGGCGGGCAATCGGGCTGCGGTCACGGAGCGACTTCGAACTCGAGACTTCGGCGCGCTCGAGGCCGAGATCCCCAAACTCACGCAGCCGACGCTGATCCTCTGGGGAGGCCGCGATCGGTTGATCCTTCCCGAGAACGCTGCGCGCTTTCAGCGCGAAATTCGTGGGAGCGAGCTCGTCGTCTTCGACGACCTCGGTCACGTCCCGCACGAAGAGAGTCCGGAGCGGTCCGTCGCACCGGTGGCAGCGTTCGTCTCGCGCTGACGAAAGGCCGTTGAGGAAAGGCCGTCACGACGCGGGAATCGTGAATCGCAGCGCAGCGCCGCGCGGCTCGTGGCTCTCTGCCCAGAGCGTACCGCCGTGCGCCTCGACGATGCACTTGGAGATGTAGAGACCGAGCCCCAGGCCACGGCCGTCCTTCGTGACCTGCTGAAAGCGTTCGAAGATGGTCGTGCGGCGAGCCGCAGGAATGCCGGGGCCCGTGTCGGTCACCGAGAAGCGCGCGTCGGCTCCGACGCGCGCGAGCGAGAGTGTGACCTTGCCGCCTGGCTCGGTGAACTTGAAGGAGTTGCTGAGGAGGTTCGCTAGCACCTGCAGGAGCCGATCGTGATCGAACGCGAGCACGATTGAGGTCGCCGGGGGCTCCAGCGTCAACGTGAGACCCTTGGCAGCAAAGGAAGGGAGGAACGCCGCCATCGCCTCCTTCACGAGGTCCGCGGCCTCGTGCGGTTCCGGGACGACACGCAGCGCTCCGGACTCGAGACTCACCACGTCGAGCAAATCGCCCACGAGCCGGTTCATGCGCGCCGTGGAGCGCTGAATGCGCTCTGCGTGGCGTGCGCCCTCGGCATCGACGCCACCGTCAGGTCGCGCCCGGCAGCGCGTCGCGATCGTCGCCGCGCTCATGGCGATCGTGCCGAGCATGTTCCGGAGGTCGTGGCTCACCATGGCCAAGAACTCGTCGCGGGTAGCGACGGTCTCGTCCGCTCGTGCCCGCTCGACGAGGAGCCCGTCGTCGGTGGCTTCGCGCTCCAGCAAGAGCAGCGCCGAGAGGGCACGTTGCCGCTCCCCGCGCTCGGCCCGTAGGCGCTCGTCGGCGACGTCCTGTTCAAGAGCCACGGTCTTGTCCTCGGCCCTGCGCTCGCGCTCAACCCCAAGGGCGACACCGCCAGCGACGCCAGCGACCGCCATGTTCCGGTCGTCTCGGTCGCGCGCCTCGGAGAGCGTCGCTTCGGCTCGCTCGCGCGCGACTTCGACGACGCGGTCGGCGTCGGCATCGACGTCGCTCCGTGCCTTTGCGAGCTCGGTGTCAGCCTTCTCTCGCTCCGCCTGAAGGCTCGCATCCGTCTCGTCGCGCTCGTTGCGGGGCTTGGCGTCGGGCAGGTCCATGGGCCGCTCAACGTGCGCATCAACGCGCCGAGGCGCTCGCTGCGCGGTCAACTGTGACAGAGAGATGACCGTCGTTGACTGCGAGGCAGCCAAAACGAGCGATGCCGTGTGTTCGCCGCCTACCGCCGCAGCAGTCGGAAGGCGATATCGCGGGTGCGGCACGACTTGGCGCACGCGATCCACAGCAGCATCATGGGCTCGAGGAGTCGCGCGTTCTTGAGGGGCCCCGCGTCGACGGCGTCGAAGCCTACATCTTCGACGAGCTGCTTCACCACGCTCTTTCCGGCTTCGTCATCGCCGCAGAAGAAGTTCGTCGCGCGCACGTCGCCGTAGCCCGGCCGGGCGAGGTTCTCCGCGCCTTGAGCGTTGAACGACTTGAACACGTGGGCTCTCGGCAGCCTCTTCTGAAGCTCCTCCGCGGCCGAGCATCGCGACCTTCATGCGTCCCCCCTGAGACTGTGAACCCGCCGATTCATCGCCCCACCGTTTCAATGATCAGGTTTGCCGTCTCCCCGCCCGAGAAGTTCTGCTGTCCCGTGATCAGGTTGCCGTCGCGAATCGCGAACGGCCGCCACAGGCCCGCCTGCACGTAGTTGGCGCCCAGCTTCTTGAGTTCGTCCTCGATGCGCCACGGCATGAGGTGCTTGTCCCTCGAGAGCGCGCCCATGCCCCACACGGCGTTGTCCGCGAAGTCCTCCTCGGCGTTGGCGAAACCGGTGACGGTCTTGCCCTTCGCGAGGTACTCGCCGTTCGACAGCTTGGCGTACTTGAGGACCGCGACGCCGTGGCACAGCGCGCTCGCGATCTTGCCGGCCTCGTAGAACTCGACGAACTTCTTGTGGAGCTCGGTCGCCTTGTCGAACGAGAACATCGGCGCCTGTCCACCTGCGACGACGAGCGCATCAAACCGGGCGACGCTGATCTCCGACGCGGGCTTCGTCCTCTCGATGAGGGCCGCGAGGCTTGGCGTTGAGAGGAAACCCATGCTGATGAGATCGCTCGCCGAGTAGCCGCTGGCATCGCGCGGGTCGCTCATTCCGTCAGCCTCGCACTTGCCACCGGCAGGACTGAAGACCTCCACCTCGTAGCCCGCATCGTGGAACGCGAGGTACGGATGGGTGAGCTCGGACCACCAAAAGCCAACGGGCCAACCTGTCGTGGTCGACGTCGTCGGGTTGGCGATCACGATGGCCACGCGCTTGGGCTTGCTCTTGTTGACGGTGTTCGGATCTCTGAGGCTCATGGTGCGCTCCGTTGCGACGCGGAATGCGTCTCTCGGGATACGACTATTGAGCGCCCGAGAGGCACGGACAACAGAACCTCATGAAAGTCATCGTTTCGCCGCGTGCAACTACGACTTGAGCGTTCTCCGCTGCCGCTTTCGCCGCTGGCCGGACGTTGCGCCAATGTCGAGTCGAGTCCGGGGCTCGTCGTGGTGGTCGCCGGCCGTCTCGCGCGCGGCCCGCGCGAACACCTCGCGCAGGAAGCGATGTCCGGCGTCACCGTCGAACCGCGGATGCCACACCAGGCTGAGGGCGTACGGCCGAAGCTTGAGCGGCGCTTCAAGCACCTTCAGGCCAAAGCCGGGCGCGAGCCTTGCCGCGATGCGTTCGGAGATCGTCACGACGTAGTCGGTCTCCATGGCGAGCTGAAGAGCCGTCACGAAGTAGGGTACGGCGCGAACGACTCTCCGGTAGAGGCCCCTCTCCCGGAGAACGTCGTCGATGTAGCCGCCCGGCTTTCCCCTCGGTGCGACCTGGACATGAGAGAGCCGCACGAACTGCTCAAGGGAGAGGCGCCTCGCCGCGAGCGGATGGCCCTTCCGGACTGCGCAAACGAAGCGATCCGTGAGGAGCTGCCGGCTTCGCATCTCTTGTGGCAGTTCGCCGTAGATGCCCACCGCGAGGTCCGACCCGCCGTCCCGGAGCTGGGCCGCGTCGTCAGGCGTGTTCGGGACAAACCGTAGGCACAAGAGCGGTGCCTCCTCGCGCAGGATCCGGTCGACCGCGAGCCCGAGCACCGTGAGCACGTAGTCCGTGGCATGCACGACGAACGTTCGAGACAGTTCGCGCGCGACGAAAGGCCCCTCCGCCTCGAGGGTGAGGCGCGCCTCACGAACCACCGCGTGAACGCGCGGCTTTAGCGCCTCGGCACGGGGGGTGAGGACCATGCCGCGCCCCGAGCGTACGAGCACCGGATCGCCGATGCGCTCTCGGATACGCGCGAGGGCGTGGCTCATGGCGGGCGTCGACAAGCCCACTCGCCGGGCCGCACCGGTGACGCTGCCCTCTTGCAGGAGGGCGTCGAGGTTCACGAGGAGGTTCAGGTCTGATGGTTCCACTCGGTGCAACTATGTTGCGGCGCAGTTGCACCGGTCAAGGTTGTCTGAGGCCCGGCGAGCGCCGGAATTGACGCGGTCGGCCCCGCGCTATAGTCGGGGGATGCCCCGCATCGCCGTCGTGCAGAGCCCGCCCGTTCTCCTCGACAAGCGCGCCTCCATGGCGCGCGCGGCGGCTCTCGTCGACGAAGCCGCACGCGGCGGCGCGCGCTTCGTCGCGTTCCCCGAGACGTTCCTTCCCGGCTACCCCACGTGGATCTGGCGCCTGCGACCCGGTCGCGACATGACCCTCATCGGCGAGATCCACACCGAGCTGCTCGAGAACGCGATCGACCTCGCCCGCGACGACCTCGCGCCGCTCCGTGAGGCAGCGCGGCGCAACGACACGACCGTGCTCTGCGGGATCAACGAGCTCGACGGTGAGTTCAGCCGCGGCACCCTCTACAACACCGTCGTGCTCATCGGCGCCGACGGAGAGGTGAAGAACCGCCACCGTAAGCTGATGCCGACCAACCCTGAGCGAATGGTCTGGGGCACAGGCGACGCGCAGGGCCTGCGCGCGATCGAGACACCGATCGGGCGCGTCGGCGCGCTCATCTGCTGGGAGAACTTCATGCCGCTCGCGCGGTACGCGCTCTACGCAGACGGAATGGAGATCTTGTTCGCCCCCACGTGGGACAGCGGTGACGGCTGGATCGGAACGATGCAGCACATCGCCCGCGAGGGGCGCTGCTTCGTCGTCGGATGCGGCACCGCGCTCGAGGCGAGCGATATCCCCGCCGACTTCCCGGGGCGCTCCGAGCTTTTCCCGGACCCGAACGAGTGGGTGAACGACGGCGACTCCGTCGTTGTGGCGCCCGGTGGAAAGCTCATCGCCGGACCGATGCGCCGCGAGAAGGGCCTCCTCTTCGCGGACATCGATCGCGCCGCCGTGGCGCCCGCACGTCGGGTTCTCGACGTCACCGGTCACTACGCTCGCGCGGACGTGTTCCAGCTTCACGTCCGACGCTCGGCCATGCCACCCGTCGTCGACACTTGAAGCGCGGCGCGTCGGGCCACGCCAGGAGCGCCTTCCTCACCCCGCAGCCCCACCCCAGACGCTCGGTTGAGCGGACGTCGGCGCCTACGTGCCGCCTCGCCGTCGTCGCCTCGCGGCCGCGCCGCCACTGCTCCCGTGCAGACACGCGGCGCCTATCACGAAGCCTAGGTTGTAGGTCCACCCGCTATTGCGCACCTCGTAGACCGCAACGGAAGGGTCGAACAGCGAGACCACGAACGTTATCCAGATGATCACGCCGTGCCAGAGCCCAAGGAAGAAGCCGGCGGGCGGACCATTCGTCGCGGTATGCACGAGCGGGTTGGGTCCAGGCGCGCAGCCGAGGAGCAGAGCGCCAAGGAGAACGCTCCCGACGGCGCCTTTGAGGGAGTACCGCATCGTGACGGGCGCGTTGCTAGCCGCGTGCCAGGCCTGTAGGACCAAGCGCGCCGAGTCTTCGTGTCACGGCCACGCAGCTCTCGCAGCGAAGCGCAGCGTCTGCGTTCGCGACGGCGGCCATCGTAGCGCCGGCGAAGTGCTCGACGACGCGAGACTCGGCGCCGTCCGCGGCGCTCAAGAGGTACGTCGCCGATCGCTTGGCGCTGTACGCTTGCGCGCCGAGCATCATGACCCCGTTCGGGTCGAGAAATCGGGTCGAGAAAGGGGGTGCCGCCGAACAGCAACCCGGGGCCGTCCCCCAATGTCCGAACGATGGATCCCGGAACAGGACGTCGCCCTGTAGTCTTTGCTGCAAGATGCACATCGGCACCGTCTCAACGAAACTGACGCACACTCGAACCATCCCGCTTCTCGTGTGCCTCCTTGGCTGCAGTGGTGAAGGCGACGCCAACAACAAGCTCTCGCTCGCGTGGAAGTTCGGGAGCGGCGATTGCGCCTCGAACAAGGTCGAGAAGGTGAAGGTCACCGTAACTCCGCCGGGCGGAGCATCGGCCGCCAGTGAGTTCGCCTGCGCGGCCGGGGCCGGCGACCTCGGCGACATCACGACGGGCAGCTATGGGATCAAGGCTGAGGGGCTCGACGGCGCGGGAACGCCCCGCTTCGAGGCCTCGATGACCGCGTCGTTCCCTGACGGGAAGGTGAGCGGCCCGCTCGATCTCACATTGCGGCCCAAGGCATCGAACGTGAACGTCACGTGGAACGGCTGCCCCCCGGGAGTCGTTCAGCCTTACTTCGTCGCCCTCTATCGACCGCCGACGTCGGGGACCGCGCTCACGAACAAGGTGAAGGAAGTCCAAGAGTCGTGTCAGGCGAAGCGAGCGACGCTCGAGAGCATCGCGCCCGGCGACTACGTCGTCGAGGTCAACAGTCGAGCGGTGACTCCCGCCGTGCGAGGGACGAAGCCCGTGACCGTCGTGGCGGGTCAGGACGTCGAAGTGGCCTTGTCGGTTCCGTAAGCGGGAGGCGCGTTGCGGAAAGATCCTCGACGGTGGCCGTGCTCCTAGTCGGCGACGCGCGTGACCAGGAGAGGCGGAACGGACGCATCGCCCTCCACGCGGGGCGCGCCCGAGCCCGCGCCAGCAGACGAGCCACCAGACGAGCCACCAGACGAGCCACCAGACGCGCCACCAGACCGCAGTTCGTGGCGGTGGGCCTTCCACCAGTCGGCGGCGCGCGCGTTCGTCCACCGACCCGCCATGACGCAGGCCTGAAGGCGTTCGCGCAAGACGTGCGCTGAAGCGGGCCGATCTTCCGGTCGCTTCGCCAAGCACGCGAGGAGCACGGCCTCAAGATCGACCGACACGGGCTTGCCGAGCCGCGCCGACGGGGCGTCGGGTACCGAATGCAGGTGATGCGCGCAAACCTCAAGGATCGAGCGTCCGCCGAAGACGTGCGTGCCCGTGAGCAGCCAATAGCCGACAGCGCCGACGGAGTAGATGTCCGTCCTCGCGTCGACCGTGACTGGCGCCGTGACGCTCTCAGGCGCGATGTAGAGTGGCGTCCCGGTGATCGCGTTCGTCATCGTAAGCGCCGGCTCCGACGCGGCCACGTCGGACGCCTTGTAGCCGACATCTTTCACGAGACCGAAGTCGACGACCTTGACCAAGTCCGAGATGCCGCCGCGATCGACGACGAGGATGTTGCCAGGCTTGATGTCGCGATGAATGAGCCCAGCGTCGTGCGCCTCGGCGAGCGATCCCGCAACCTGCTCGAGCAAGTGAATGACGCGCTCCTCCGGCAGGGGACCTGCCACTTCGACGAGCTCGTCGAGCGCTGCGCCCTCGAGGAGCTCCATCGCGTAGTAGAAGACGCCGTCGGTCGTGCGTCCGTAGTCGAAGACGGTCACGGTGTTGGGATGCGTGAGCATCGCGGTGCGCCGCACCTCGCGCTCGAAGCGCGTGAGCGCGTCTTTGCCGGCACGGTCGGGCGAGAGGAGTTTGATGGCGGTGGGGCGACGCAGCATCGCGTGGGACGCGCGGTAGACCACGCCCATCCCGCCTTCGCCGAGCCTCTTCTCGAGCGTGTATTGTCCGAGCCGCTGGACGTCTTTCACCGCCTTGCGGAGGCCATGAACGAGCTGCGAGAAGGCCACGGCGATCGCCGCGGCGATGCCCCAAATGACGAACGAAACGAACGTCGCGATGAAGGCGATGTCGCCGACCTGGCCTTTGGGCCAGATGGCCGCGGGCGGATCGTGGAGCGCGGGATCCCACGAACGGAACGCGACGAAGATGCAGCCGAGCAGCGGCACCGTCATGAGCGCGGCGACGATCAGGGTGTGCCGTGCCGTCGACGGGACGTAGACGGCGTAGACGAGGAGGATGTACGTGAGGCCCGTGCGCACGATCATGTCGGGCGACGCCGTGAGGTCTAAGACGAGCGCCATCGATGAGAACGCGGTCGTGCCGACGAACAGCGCCGAGAATTCGACGACGCGAACGAATCGTCGGGAGCGCGGCGCGCCGCGTAAGAGGAGCCACATCGCAGCGAACGCAACGATGACGACGAGGAGTGGGACGCTGGCGCGACTGAAAGGGGCGCGCCCCACGAAAAGCGCTGTGGCGGTGATCACCGCGACATATCCGAGGTTCACGAAGGAGAGGTCGCGACCGAAGCGGGCGAGCCGGGCTTGCCGCAGCTCTTGGTCGACTGCGCCTCCGGTGGAATCCAAGGACCAGTCATACACGTGCCTCGCGCGCGGCGTACGGCTCGTTCCCCGGCCCTACCAATCGGCCTTACCAAAACGCTCGAGGACGCAAACGACGCGCCTCCCGCGGTGCGTCGCCGCCTTGACCGCTGGCCGCGAGGTGTCGCCCGCGCTAAGCCTCCTCGGCGCGGCCTGTGGTCGGCGCCCGGAGTACCGATGCACGCTTGCACCGTCGTCTGCCTCGTTCGCCTGGTTCGCGCCATGCCCGTCCTTGGCCTCGCCGCGTTCGCGACCGCGTCGTGCGGCGCCATCGCCGAATCCGCCCCCACCGGTAGCGACGCAGGCGCTCCTGGCGTGTCCGCCCCCGTGGTCGCCGCGCCCGACGCGTCGACGACGCGGGAAGCCGGCGTTCCACCTTCGGGGCTCTGCACGGGCACGGCGCCGCGCCTCTTCGTCAACGGCGACGAGGTGCCGGTCCTCGAAGCGCGCGGCAAGGCCATCGCCATGAACTGCTGCGACGCAGGCGAGCTCATCATCGTCGCGGGGACCTTCGCCGCGCCCGTCTTCTTTTGGTGGCGCGTCGCCGCGACAACCGGCGGCCACATCGACTTCAACGGCGGCGCGATGCCCGGCGCAGAGCTCGCCATCGGGTGCGATCCGCTCTCCTCCGATTGTGAGAAGCTCGGCGCCGAGCGCTTTGCGTCCGGGTTCAAGGGCACCATCGATTTCTCGGCAACGCCAACCGGTCAAACCGCGAGCTACTGCGTCAGCGTGACCGAAGCGCCTGGAGCGCCGAACACGCGCTTTCACTCCATGACGATTTACGCGCCTAAGGTCGACGCGACCTTCTGACGCAAGCGGCGCGAAAGCGACGGCGAACGTCTCAGCCGGCGCGCTTGAGCGTTTGGTTTCGGAGCACGGAATGAAGTCCTCGGGGCGCTTTCGCGAGCTTCGAGATCTCGGGCTCAAGCCCACGGCGGGCGCACTTGTCGCCGCCGGCCGGCGTCAGGGCTGGTCTGCTCGCGAGACGCGTAGCCCGAGGTGGCGGCGTTACGGGCCGCGCAGTGACTCGAGGACGTCGTACGCGTCGATGATGCCCGGGGCCGCCCGGTAGTTGTAACAGTTGATGTTGTACGCGCTGTACTTGACCTCACCGCCCGCGCCGAACGTCGTCATGAAGTGCTCGCGCCCGTCATAGCCTCCGCACGGCGGGTTTGGGGTGTAGGTGATCGCTTGGAGAGCCTGCTCCACGCGAATCGCCTCACCGTCGTCGAGGACGCGCTCCACCGTCGGGTAGTCCTGGCTAGGCCCGCTCGGCTTCTGACCGCCCGCGAAGGCGCAGCCCGGCCACTTCATCGTCTGGGTCGCACGTTCGTAGTCCACGGACCGGTATTGGCTGTCGCATCCGGACGGCGCTCCGAGGCGCACGCGCGCGAGCGTCACGCGAAGGACCGCCGCATCAACGGCGAGCGGCACCGACGGCGGCCGCCCGGGCATGGCGTCCGGGGCCACGCTCGGTCCGCCCCCAGGTGACACGCCGGGTGACGCGCCGGGGGTTCCCCCGCCGCCTGCCGGCGCAGCCGTGCGAGTGGCGTCCGACTCTGGCTCGCTGATCGCGCCACCACACGCCGCAAGGCTGATCGAGCCGATCGATAGAAGCGCCACGAGAAGGAAATCGCTGTGCGGTCGCATGCGCTTGCCGCTGCAAGGGACAGACCGCTCAAGAAACCCCGCGAGAGTAGCGCGAAGGAGCGACGGTCCTCTGGCCGCCGGCCATGGCGTGGCACACGTTGCTACATCTGCGATGACGTTGGCGGCGATGTGACGCGCCCGACCGAACTTGGGGACTCAGTGCTTGTCGTCGAAGGCGATGCCTTTTTGGACCTGCTCGATGGCGTCTTTGGTATGGCCGAGAGCCTTCACGCGGTGCCCGCCCTTGTCGTGACTCGCCTTCTCGAGTTGCTCTTTCGCCACCTTGAGCGCCGAGAGTGCGGCTTGCATGTGGGGCTGCGGCTCGGCTTGTGCCAGGCTGACGTGACCGAAACCGATGGTTGTCGCGAGTGCGCCCGCAAGGGCAACGGTGCTGAGCTTCCAGACGTTCATGAGGCCTCCGAGGCGAAGAGAGACGGATTAGCGAGCAAGACTATTCGCAGCGCCCTGGCCGCGCGCGCCCTTGGTTCACTTGCGGGCGTCGATCGGTCGCAGCTCGTAGGTCGACATGCGCCGGCAAGCCCTTCGAGTTCGTGCGCGTCGCTGCGCTCACTTCCTCTTCGACCGCGGCTCCGCTTTGGACGCCTTCCGCACTGCGGCGGCCGCGTCGACCGCGAGCCCGCCCGCCGATGGCGAGCCAGCGTCCGCCGGCGCGTGAGCCTGCGGCGGGCCGACCTCCGCCGACGCCGCGAGTGGCGCTTGTGCACGGGCCTCCGCGGAAGCGTCGGAGGCCGCGGCCGCCGGGGCTCTCGCGAGCACCTGGCCGGGAGCGGCGAGGAGCGCCGCCGAGGCCGTTCCTTGCTGCGGTCGCGTGAACACGAGCGCCACGCCGGCGAGGACCGCGAGCGCGACAACCGCCATCGCGGCCACCGCGCGTCGGCGCGTCGGACCCGGGACGACGAGCACCTCCGCAAGGGTCGCTTGCTCCGATCGCGGCAGCTCGACGGAGATGTCGAGGCTGCTCTTTCCCGCGGGACGCCCAGCGCGAGCGGCGTCGCCGGGTACCGATGAACGAGACGTCGGCGACGGCTCCCGCTGAGACGGAGGGGAAAGCGGCAAGAACGGGCCCGAGGACGGCGTCGACGCGGCGATGGCCTCGATGTGCTTCGCGATCCCTGCGTGCTTCGCCGCGCCAAATGCCTCGAGCCGCTGCACGAGCTCGAGGATGGTCCCGAAGCGCTCTTGCGGCTCCTTCTGGAGGCACTTGTCGATGATGCGGGCCAAGACGTGCGTCACGTCCGGTCGCTTCGATCGAACCGAGGGCGCTGGCTCCTTCAGCACGAGCGCGCAGACCTCAGCGACCGACGGAGCTTCGAAGGGCGGCGCGCCCGTGAGAAGCTCATACAGCGTGGCGCCGAGGGCCCAGATGTCCGCGCGGGCATCGACGTCTTTCGCGGAGCGCATCTGCTCCGGCGCCATGTACGCGGGGGAGCCGAAGATGTCTTGCGTGCGCGTGATGCTCGCGTCGAGCGGCCCGGCCTTCGCGAGACCGAAGTCGAGCACCTTGAGGATCGTTACGCCGCCGACCTTGCGGGCCAGAAACATGTTCTTGGGCTTGATGTCTCGGTGGACGATGCCGTTGGCGTGAGCCTCGGCGAGCGCCTCGCAGGCGGCGAGGATGTAGCCGACCGCTTCCTCGATGGGCAGCGGTCCCCGAGCCTTGAGCTCCTCTTCGAGGTCGCGACCTTCGAGGTAGTCCATCACCGCGTAGGGCGCGCCGCTCGCGAGCAAGCCGAAGTCCGTCACCCGCGCGACGTGCTCCGTTTGGAGCCGCGCGACCAGCTGGGCCTCGCGACGAAAGCGTTCGATCTGAAAGGCCGAGCGGTGCTCGCCCAGCACCTTGACGGCCACCCGATGCCCAAGCTCCAGATGGACTGCCGCGAGGACGACGCCCACGCCGCCTTCGCCAACCACGCTTTCGATGCAATAGCGCCCGGCGATCACCTCGCCGGGCGCGGGAACCGAGCTGTCTCCCATGCGAACCCAAAATGTTAGCGATCCGCCGGCAGGGCGCCCAACACGAAGATGGCATTCTTCCGATGGCCAGCACGGTGACCACGTCCTCGTCGCAATCCGCATTTCGAGAACGAGGCCGTGCGACTTGGCGACTCGGAGTCGAAGAGCCGACGCCCAACGCGGCTCGCCCACGTGACTTTCCCCAAAAAGTCGCCGGCGAGCCGGCGAGTGCGAATCTTGCAACGTGGTGCGCTACCCCACAGCAAGGACGCCATCATGAAAGCACTCGTCTACGGCGGACCGGGCCAACGCGCCCTCGAAGACAAACCGAAGCCGACGATCCAAAAGCCGACGGATGCCGTGGTCCACGTGAAGAAGACGACGATCTGCGGAACGGACCTCCACATCTTGAAGGGCGACGTCCCGAGCGTTGCGAAGGGACGCACGCTCGGCCATGAAGGGGTCGGCGTCGTGGACCAGATCGGCGAGAGCGTCTCGAGCTTCAAGGTGGGCGACCGCGTCATCATTTCGTGCATCAGCGCCTGCGGCAAGTGCGCCAACTGCAAGAGGGCGATGTACTCGCACTGCCTGAGCGGCGGAGGCTGGATCCTCGGAAACGAGATCGACGGCACGCAGGCCGAGTACGTGCGCATCCCATTTGCCGACGGAAGCCTCCACACCATTCCCGACGGAGCCGACGAGGAAGCGCTCGTCATGCTCAGCGACATCCTGCCGACGGCCTTCGAGTGTGGCGTCATGAACGGGCGCGTGAAGCCGGGCGACACAGTGGCCATCGTCGGCGCGGGTCCCATCGGCATGTCGGCCATTCTGACGGCGAGGTTCTATTCGCCCGCGGAGATCATCGTGGTCGACACCGACAATAGCCGCCTCGAGATCGCGAAGGCGCTCGGCGCGACGAGCGTCATCAACAACAGCGATAGGCAAGCGCTGATGAAGATCATGGCGCTGACGTCGGGCCGCGGGGTCGACGTCGCGATCGAGGCGGTCGGCGTGGTCGCAACGTTCGACCTCTGTCAGCGCGCGGTTACGGCCGGCGGCCACATCGCGAACATTGGAGTTCATGGCAAGCCGGTGCAGCTCGAACTTGACCGCCTCTGGTCGCACAACGTGACGTTGACGACCGGCCTCGTCGATACGAAGGCGATCCCGATGCTCCTTCGGACCGTGCTCTCGGGCAAGATCGACCCGAGGAAGCTCATCACGCACCGCTTCGCCCTCGCCGACGCGATGAAGGCGTACGACACGTTCGGCGATGCGATGCAGCAGCGAGCCATGAAGGTCGTCATCACCAACTGACGGCGCCGCCCCCTTGAGCGTCTCAGCTGGGCCTTCGCCGTAGCTGCGCGCATCACTCCCGCGCTCCCGCGCGGCGCAGAATCTTCTAGAGTGTCGCCGAGTTGCAAAAAGATCGACCCCCGTGTCGATAGGGCCCCGGCTCGTCCGTCGCGTCTTCAGACGTGACCGGCAATCGCCGGCCCAGCGAGGAGTCCGACATGCGCTTTCTGATCATGCACAAGAACGATCCGCGAACCGAAGCCGGCGAGCCGCCCCCGAAGGAGGTCGTCATGAAGATGGGCGCGTTCATCGGTGAGTATGCAAAGTCGGGACGCTTCAGGGATGGAGCCGGGCTCCGCGGCAGCGACACGCGCACGCGTCTCGTGTTTCGCGACGGCCGCTGCACGGTGAAGCACGGTCCTTACCGAGGCGAGCACGAGCTGCCTCACGCGCTTTGGCTGCTGAAGGTGCGCACGCGCGAAGAGGCCATCGGCTGGGCCGAGCGCTACGGCAAGATCCTCGGCGACGGCGAGATCGAGCTGGGCAAAGTCAGCGAGCCTTGGGACATCGGCCTCGCGCCACCGCCCGAGAACCCGCCGCTTCAACTCCTGCTCATCGAAAAGGCCGATGCGACTACCGAGGCAGGCCCGCGCAGCCCGAAGCAAAAGGCTGAGCTCACGCGCCTCGCGACGGAGATGACCAAAGCCGGGGTCTTGCTTCGCACGCTCGAGCTAAAGCCCAGCGCCACAGCCAAGCGACTCGTGTTCACCAACAACGATCTGCGGGTGCTCGATGGCCCGTTCACCGAGTCGAAGGAGCTCCTCGGGGGCTTCGCGGTGCTGGAGCTGATCGACACCGACGAAGCGATCGCCATGTGCCGCCCTTACGCAGAGATCCTGGGCGGCACGCTCGAGATCGACGTTCGTCAGGTGGACCAAGACGACAACGACTGAGTCGTCGCTGCCCGCCGTGACGCAGGGAGTAAAGCGCGTTCACCCGGTTCGTTCGGGTAGAAGCGGCCGACCAAGACGTAATGCACGGCGACGCAGGCTGCCGGGTCAGGCGTCTTGGGAGGTAGTGATGCGAAAGCTCGACGTGGGTATTGGCGCGCTCTTGGTTCTCGTGGCTGCTGCGTGCAGCAGCGGTGGCGGGAGCACCGGCTCGGGTGGCTCAGGCCTTGGGGGTTCAAACGGGAACTGCGGCTCGTCGAGCGACAAGACCACGGGTTCGACGACCGACGGGACCGGCAAGACCGGTGATCCGAAGAAGCCGACCGGGTCGGGCACCGGCGGAGGCACGGGTGGCGGCACGGGCGGTGATCTCGATCCGTTGGCCGACAAGCCATGCACGGAGTCGTCTAGCACCGGTTCGTCGAGCTCTTCGAGTTCCTCTAGCTCGTCGAGCTCGTCGTCGGCCGACAAGCCGAAGGGCAACACGAAGTTCGGAGACAACTGCACCGCGTCGAGCGAATGCGCCGACGGCAAGTGCGTCCAGTTCAAGGGCAACGACGGGCAGACGCACGGATTCTGTTCGCGTCAGTGCACGAAGTCCGCCGATTGCCCCGAGAGCGGATGGGAGTGCAACCTCGCGCCCTACACGGCCTGCGTGCCGGCGAAGTAGAACCCGGCGCCGGCGAAGCGGCACCTCCGCCCGTCACTGGCACTTGTCGCGAACTGCGGAGAGTGCGAGAGGCTGCCCATGTCTCCTCCTGCGTCGCTGCGCGCGTGGTTCGTGGTGCACTTCATGGCGGATGTCGTCTTCGCTGCGCCGCTCTTCCTGGCGCCTCGCTCGTTCCTCGGCCTGCTCGGATGGGCCTCCGTCGACCCTGTCGCGACGAGGCTCGTCGCGGCGGCGCTTTTTGGAATTGGGATCCAGTCACTCCTCGGGAGAAACGAAGGCGCTGAAGCCTTCCGCGCGATGCTGAACGTGAAGATCATTTGGTCGGCGACGGCCACGCTCGGGCTGGTGTGGTCGGCGCTCGATGGCGGTCCGCCGTTCGCCTGGGCCTTCGTCGCGGTCTTCGCGACGTTCAACGCCGTGTGGACCTACTACCGCGTTCGCCTCGGCAGCGCGGCCTCCTCGGCACCGGCCCAGCTTGCGAGGGTCCAATGAGCCTCTCTCATCGCCTCCGCGCGTCGTTCACGTCGCTCGGGTTCCTCACGCAACGGGAAGCGCTGGTCGGAGCCCTGTGCACGTTGTTACTGGCGTGCTCGACCGCGCCCAGCACGACCGGCACGCCTGCCTCGTCGCTTGATGCCGCGGCCGCGGACGACGCAGCCTCCGACGATGCCGGCACGGCGGACGCGGCGCCCAAAACGGCCTTCGGCTCGCCGTGCAAGGTTGGCGACGACACGAGCTGCGGCGCGGGCCTCTTCTGCCTCGCAGGTCCAGCCGGAGGAAAGACCGGGTTCTGCACCAAGAGCTGCCCGAAGACCTCGAGCGCGGCCTGCGCCGACGCACCTCCAGGCACCAGTGCCTTTTGCCTGGTCACCGACGCCAACGCAGCGGGCGACAAGGGCTGCGCCTTCTTGTGCAAGAAGGCCGCGGCAACGTTCACGTGCCCGGGCGCGCTCAAGTGCCAGACCACGGACGAGCCGGCCGGCAGCGGCCAGTTTCTCTGTCTTCCCTAAGATCACTTCGGTCGCGCCGGATCAAGGTTACCGACGGCGTTCGAGGATCAACGTGGCGATCGGCAGGAGCATGATGACCGGAAATACGTAGAAGCGTGGGTCGGAGAGCTCGAGGCCGCGCGGGCGATACACCCCGCCTTCGACCGCGCATGCCACGCCGTAGACGACCAGCATCGCGAGCCCGCAACGTTGCCACCGCTGAAGGTCCACGCCGGGGCATGGCGGAGACGGCCGCGGACGAAGGGCGATGGCGCGCGGGTCGACATCCCACAAGAGCATTCCAACCAAGGCGAACCAAATCAGCGTGATCACGATCGCGGTGGGAGTGACGCCCGTGCTCCAGCAAAGCGCCATGATCGCCGTCGCGATGGGAAGCGCGAGCACGACACCAGCGAAGGCGAAGCGCTGCGTCACGAGGAGAGCGGCTGCGACGAGCTGCAAGACGCCGACGAATCGATAGAACGCGCCGGTTGCGTAGAACGCGTGCAGAAACTCGTGGAAGGCGCCACCGTTCGCGGGGTCGGTGAAGCGTTGACCGAGCACCTTCTTGAGGCCCGCCGGCACGAAGGCGAAGCCGACGACGAGCCGAAGGACAATGATCGCCGTCGTTGGCCCCGCGGCGGAGCGCGCGCGGCGCAGCCAACTTTCAAGCGCGACGAGCATCGAGACGGCAGGTTACGCGCTCGCCGCGAGCGGAGCGAACTCAGCTCCGCTCGGGTCACGGCCCGACGTAGCGTGCGCGCCGCCAAGGGACGGCTCTCATGGTCGAGAGGGCCTTTGCCGAGTGGCCGATGCCGTGCGTTAGATCTGCTGGTATAGGGGCGAGAGGCCGCAGTGGCGGGAATGCGCCACGACGCGCCCGTCGTTGACGTTGCGAGGAGCCATGATGATGGAAGCCACAGTGAAGGTCGTCGCGGTCGCTTTGCTATGCGCGCTCGGCTGTTCGAAGACGGAGGCGCCCCCTGGCGGGACGCCATCTTCGGCGGTGGCGGCGCCGGCGCCGGCGACGTCGGGCGCAAAGCCAGCGGTGGTCAGCGCGATGCGCGTACTCCCAGCGGCGGACATGCCGAGCGGCGTGGTCGCCGCGGGCAAGATCGACAAGATCGTCGCTTGGAGCGACAAAAACGGTGAGAACCTCGCCGTCTTCTCCCGAACCGAGCGCGCGAAGAAGGCCGCGAACGGCGAGACGAGCGGAAGCCTGGAGGCTCTTCACGTCGTCGCCGGGAGCCCGCCCAAGGTTTTGCGTCAGGTGAAGGACCGCGTCGACAACTGCGAGAACGAGCTGGTCGTCGAGTGGAGAGACGCGGCTCTGGCGGTCACCGACCTAGACAAGGACGGCATTGGCGAGCTGACGTTTGCGTACGCGCTCAACTGCGCGAGCGACATCACTCCCGCGACGCTCAAGCTCCTCACGGTGGAGGACGGTCAGAAGTACATCTTGCGGGGCTCGACGTTCCGCGCGGCGGAAGGGATCCAGGAATCGATGGGGGGCGAGTTCGTCGTCGACGCATCCTTCAAGAAGGCGCCGCCCGAGTTCTTGGAGAATGCGAAGAAGGTCTGGGCGAAGGTTCGACCGCATACGGCAGAAGACGCGGCGAAGGCCAAGCGGCCCGGTGCCTCCAAGAAGGCGGCGAGCGCGTGCGTTCGGCTCGCGTGGGAGGAGGTCCCCAAGACGGACCCCCAAGCGCCGATCAAGGGAGTGAGCGGCCGCGTGGCCAGCGGCGAGGGAGCCGACTTCCAGGGCAAGATGGAGAAGTTTCTCACGCTGGAGCTCGACAAGCCCCTCTGCGACTTTGGTGGGCAATCTGTCTCCGAGATCCAGCTAGCGCCCCAGTCGATGACAGAAGCGGAAAAGAAGAAGCTTCGGACGTTCGTCGGCAAGCGCGTGACGATCTCCGGGTCGGGTTCGGAGGCGGCGACGGTCCACGACCATCGACCGATCAAGGTCTGGGTCGAGACCATCACCGCGCTTTGAGCTCACGCCGCGTGCCCGCGCGGCTACCTCTTCGTCATCAAGAAGAACACCGCCGCGCCGAGCGCGAGCACGACGGCGACAAGGACCGCCATGGTGCGCCAGCCCCTGTCCATCGCCCGCGGTGTCACGTCGCCTTCGGGGCTGGCATCGTCACGTGTGTCGATGCGAGGCTCCGCGGCACGCGACTTCTTCGCGGCGGCTTTGACCTCCGCGTCGCTCTGCGTCGGCTTCTTTGAGGGCGCCATCCCATTCGCTCGAGCCGGCTCCGCTTCAGGCGACTTTCCCTTCCGCTTCTTCGGCTTCTGCTTCTGCTGCGAGGCTGTGGCCCGCGCCTTCTGTCGCTCGCTGCGGCGCTCGGCCTTCCGCTTGCGCGCGGCCGCCTTCTCCGCCGCGCTCTTTCGACGCTCGCGCACGACAGGCGAGCGCGGCTCCGATTGCGATTCGGACGGCGCCGCCTGCTCGTCGTCGTCTTTCCGCGTCGTCGTCGTCATCGTCTGCGTCCCAACCCGCATCGAGGGCGCTCATGTCGGGCTCACTCGACGCAGGCGCCCGAATCGCAGGAGCGGCAGGTGGGGGTGCCACAGCAGGCGTAGGCGCTGGCGCAGCAACCGGTTGCGGCGCGGCCGCAACCGGCGGCGTAGCGGCGACCGCGGGTGCGGCTACCACCGGCGGCTTCACGGCGACCGCAGGTGCGGCCACCGCCGGCGGCTTCACGGCGACCGCGGGTGCGGGTGCGGCCACCGCCGGCGGCTTCAGGGCCGCAGGCCCCCGCGGCTTCACGGCGACCGCGGGTGCGGGTGCGGCCACGACCGGGGGCGCGACGACGACCGCGGGTGCGGGCGCGGCCGCCACCGTTGGTGCAACGACCGCGGCGGCAGGCGCAACGGTGATCGGCTTGCTCTCTAGTGGCTTGGCAGGGAGCGGCGCAGGCGCCGTCGCAGCAGCGGGCGCGGCAGGTGCGGGCGCGACGACGGGGATCGGCGCCGCGACGGGGGTCGGCGCGGCGGCCACTGCTGATGTGGCTGGCGCTGGTGTGGCCGGCCGTGGTGCGGGCGCGGCCGCAGGTGGCGCGGCCGACTTCGCAACGGGCTTCGCGACCGCGGGCGCGGGCGCGGGCGGCGCAGATGGCACCGGGCGCGGAGCCGCTCCGCCGAAGAGCGCGGCCAATCGCGCCGCGCCCTCAGCGCCACCACGCGGAGGCATCGGACGAGGCGCCGCCGGGCGGGGCGCCGCTGCCGGTGCGACCGCTGGCGCTGCGGGAGCTGTTGCCGGGCGCGCCTCGCTGGCCGCAGGCGACTTGGGCGCAAGGCCAGGCCGACGGGACGACGCGGGCGCGGGCTTCTCCACGAACAGCGACTCGATGTGTTTCGCTAGCGCGTCGACGGGCTCTTCATCAGGCGGATCGCCCATCGCTATGACGTAGAGGCTTTTTGAGCTGCGGTGAAGAAAAGCGACTGTCTTGGCCCGCGTCCTGGCAGATCGTCTCAGCGGCGGACGGGCTCTCTCGTTGGCTCTAGGGCTGATTCAGGCGAACGAGGGGGCGGCCGTCGTCGGGAGGGCAAGGCGTAAACGACTCGGTGTCTCCAACGGGGAGCTTCGCGCGACCTTGCCGCCACTCGGCCTTCGCGGCCTCGATGCGCTCGAGCGACGAGTGCAGGTAGTTCCACCAGAGGTACCGCGGTCCGACGCCCGCGCCGCCGAACGCCAAGAGGCGCGCGGCCCTCGTCTGAGTCAGGGGGAGCGCGCGAACCGACACCTCGCCCGCTCCGAGGACAGCGACCTGCCCCGCGCGTAGGCGCGAGGCGCCGATCTCGACTTCGCCTTCGAGCACGTAGAGAGCGCGCTCCGGAACCTCGGGCACTGACCATAACGCGCCGAGCTCGAGCGCAACGTCAGCGAGGAGGATCGGCGTGGTCGGCATCCCGTCCGCGGAGGTCGGCGCTCCTGGGGGAGCCTCAAGGAGCCAGCACGCGCTCGCCCCCTCCCCTTTCGAGGTCGCCAGCTCTTCGCGGGCTCGGAAAAAGAAGCTGGGCTCGATGTCTTCAGAACCATCGGGGAGGGCGAACAGGATCTGGAACATCTCGAAGCGGCCACCGTGCAACCGGATGCGCTCAAAACGCTCCGAGTGCGCCACGCCAAGGCCCGAGACCGTTCCGCCCACGCCGCCGGCGCCGAGCTCGCGGCGGTTGCCGAGTGAGTCACGGTGCGTGATGGCGCCTTCGATGACGTACGAAATGGCCGTCAGCCCGATGTGCGGATGCGGCCGAACGTCCGCGTCGACGGGCAATGCGCCGGGAGCGAGCGTCGGCATCTTGATGTGCGCGACCATCGCAAACGGTCCAACGGTACGCGGCGCACCGTCGGAATCGAGCGGAGCCACCAGGATGTTTGAGCCGCCCGGCGGGCCGGGAAGCGTCTTCGCGTCGACGACGGTGACCACGAGTTCAGCGTACCTGACGTTCAAGGTCGCCTCGCCCGATTGATTCGCCTTCCGCGTGACCGGCGAGAGTCCGAGGGAGCTCCACGAGAGAGAGGGCGTCGGCGCAGTCGCTCGAACGGGTGCCCGCGTGCCACGTCAGCGCAGCTCACCGCCCTAACCTCAAGACGGCGTGGGCGACGAGGATGAAGCCCTCGCGCTTTACGTCGAGAAGGTCGGCTTCAAGGTGCACACCAACGTGAAGAACGGCGACTACCGCTGGCTGACGGTGCAACACCCGGAGCAGCCGTCGTTCCAGCTCGGACTGTTCGCACCGGGACCGCCGACGCTCGGCGGGGACAGCCTGTCGCTACGCGAGATCGTCGCCAGCGCCAGCGGCCCCCCAAACCCGGGGGGCGAGAAAGAATTCCCCCCCCCCCCCCCCCCACCCCCCCCGGGGGAAAACCACAAACCCGCCCCCCCCCCCCGGCCCCCCCCCCCCCCCCCCCCCCCCCCCCCACCCCCCCCAAAACCGCGCGCCGCTGAAGCTCCTCAGCCATCGCGGCCGCTACTGCGAGACCGACGGGGTTGGCACTCCTTGGCTGGTGGGGAGCAAGGTCCTTGAGCATCGCCCCGCGCGACGCAAGTCGCGGGCCACGTAGCGACCGCGCGCGGCTCCGGCAACGCGCGGGTCTCGCCGTCGCGCAGCCAACGAACTCACGCAGCGGCTGCGTGACGACGCTGAGCCTTCGCAGCGCGAGGGCGCTACGGCGCGACGGCCACAATCCTACCGTTGGCCGCCCGCGATGCGTTCAGCGCACGCCACGATGGCGCTGCCATCCCGCCCCTTGCAGAGGCTGCGCGCTGCCTCGACACACTGGGAGAAAGGCGGCGAAGGCGACTCAAGCCCACCAAGAGCGCAGCCCCGGCCGAGGAGCGCATCGCGCGCGCCTTCGATGTTCTCGCGATGGCTGTTGGCCTGGCAGGCGGCGAGGCCCTGCAGTGATGAGAGCGCCAGACACACAACGAGGCTGGACCGTGCGCTACCGCGGGCGCTCATTCCGCTGACTTCGCGGCGACCGGATAGACGAACCTAGCGTCAAGCCAGCCCGCTGGGCACGTCGTGCGTTGGACGTAGAAGAGCGTGCGCGCGACGCCGCCTTCCGTCTTCGTCTTGACGTCGGTCAGCTTGAGCGAAGCGTTGCCTCCCGGGATCTCGCAGCCGCTTTCCATCGTCGACATGACCAAGCTGCCGGGCTTCGTTTGGGCAACACCCGGCACGTCGAACGTCCCGTTTGGTGTCGTCGTGACCTTTGTCTGCTCGCTGCACGCGAGGAACAACGCTCCGCGAACGCCAAGTGGACCAGGGACGAAGGCAGGTCGAGCATGAGCGCGATGCTGCACGCTCGGCGTGGCGCCCGTCAACACGCAGCGCCTCGTCGAGCCAGCTCCCTCATCTGCGCGCGAGGTCGAAGCGATCAAGGTTCATCACCTTGCTCCAAGCCGCGACGAAGTCCCGGATGAGCATGGGCTGCGCGTCGTCGGTCGCATACACCTCGGCAATGGCGCGGAGCTGCGAGTTCGAACCGAAGACGAGGTCCACGACGGTAGCGGTCCACTTGGTCGCGCCGGTCGCCCGATCGCGACCCTCGAGCACGCCTTCGGTGGCGGACTTCTGCCACGTCGTGTTCATGTCGAGGAGGTTCTTGAAGAAGTCGTTCGTTAGGGTTTCGGGTCGCTGGGTGAAGACGCCGTGTGGCGCCTTCGCGGCGTTCGCGTTGAGGGCGCGCATGCCGCCAACGAGCACCGTCATCTCGGGAGCGGTCAGGGCGAGCAAGCTCGCTCGCTCCACAAGTAGCTCCGCCGCTGCGCCCTCGTGCCCCTTCCGAAGGTAGTTGCGGAACCCGTCGGCCGTCGGCTCGAGCACGGCGAACGACGTCGCATCGGTCTCCTCCGCCGACGCATCCATGCGCCCCGGCGAAAATGGCACCGACACGTCGTGCCCAGCCTTCTTGGCGGCCGCCTCGACGGCGGCAGCGCCGCCGAGGACGATGAGATCCGCGAGCGAGACCTTCTTCGTGCCGGTCTGCGCGGCGTTGAAGTCCTTCTGGATCGACTCGAGCACCGAGAGCACCTTGGCGAGCTCGGAGGGCTCGTTGACCTCCCAATCCTTCTGCGGCGCGAGACGAATGCGCGCGCCGTTGGCGCCGCCGCGCTTGTCGCTGCCACGGAAGGTCGCCGCCGACGCCCAGGCCGTCGTGACCAGTTGAGCGATGGAGAGGCCCGAAGCGAGGACCTTGCCCTTCAACTCGGCGACGTCCGCGTCGTCAATCAACGCGTGATCGACCGCGGGAATCGGGTCCTGCCAGATGAGGCTCTCTTTGGGGACGAGCTTGCCCAGATACCGGGTGCTGGGCCCCATGTCGCGGTGCGTGAGCTTGTACCAGGCCCTCGCAAAGGCGTCGGCGAAGGCCTGCGGGTTCTCGTGGAAGCGCTTTGCGATCTTCGCGTAGCTCGGGTCCACCTTCAGCGAGAGATCGGTCGTGAGCATCATGGGCGCGTGGCGCTTCGACGGATCATGGGCATCCGGCACGGTTCCCTTGGCCGACGCCTCCTTCGGCGTCCACTGGTGCGCCCCCGCGGGACTCTTCGTGAGCTCCCATTCGTAACCGAACAGGTTGTCGAAGAAGTTGTTGTCCCACTTCACCGGGTCCTTGGTCCACGCGCCCTCCAAGCCGCTCGTGATGGTGTCGATGCCCTTGCCGCTGCGGAAGGAGTTCTTCCAGCCGAAGCCCTGCTCTTCGACGCTGGCCCCTTCGGGCTCGGGCCCCACGTACTTGGCGGGCTCGGCAGCGCCATGAGCCTTGCCGAACGTGTGCCCGCCGGCGATGAGCGCCACCGTCTCTTCGTCGTTCATCGCCATGCGCGCGAACGTCTCGCGAATGTCGCGCGCCGCGGCGAGCGGATCGGGCTTGCCGTTCGGGCCCTCGGGGTTCACGTAGATGAGGCCCATCTGAACGGCGCCGAGCGGATTTTCTAGCTCACGGTCGCCGCTGTAGCGCTCGTCTCCGAGCCACGTGCGCTCGGGCCCCCAGTAGGTGTCCTCTTCTGGCTCCCAAACGTCTTCGCGGCCCCCGGCGAAGCCGAAGGTCTGAAGGCCCATGGTCTCCAGCGCGACGTTGCCCGCAAGGACCATCAGGTCGGCCCACGAGAGCTTCTGGCCGTACTTCTGCTTGCGCGGCCAGAGCAAGCGGCGCGCCTTGTCGAGGTTCGCGTTGTCGGGCCAGCTGTTGAGCGGCGCGAAGCGTTGCAGGCCGGAGCCCGCACCGCCGCGGCCGTCGGCGATTCGGTAGGTGCCTGCGCTGTGCCAGGCCATGCGAATGAAGAAGGGCCCGTAGTGCCCGTAGTCCGCGGGCCACCAGGTCTGCGAGGTGGTCATCAGGGCGCGGAGATCCTCGATGACGGCATCCAGATCGAGGCTCTTGAACGCCTCGCGGTAGCTGAACGCGTCGCCCAGCGGATTGGACCGGGGCTCGTGCTGATGCAGGTTCTTGAGGTTGAGTTGCTTGGGCCACCAACCTGCGTTGGCCGTGGCCGCGGCCGCCGTGTGCTTGGAAGCTGCGAAAGGGCACTTGGGTTCGGTGGACAAGGTTCTCTCCGTGGTCGGGTTGAGATGAGTGGAGTGGCTGGACTGGCTGGACTGGGCAGAACGAGCGCTCTGGAGTCGCCAGGATGCGGCGGGCGCGCCAATCACTCCAGTCGTTTCTTTTTCCCAATTTGATAGCTGGTAGCTATCAATCGCGCACCGCCATCGGAGGCGACGACATCCGGCACGGGCGCAAGACGCGCGGCACCGGCTGCCCAAACGGTTGTCCATCGGGAGCGCCCCCCTTAGGCTAGGCCCTCCTGGTCGAGGCAGCGGCGAGGCAGGCGGGAAGCGAGCCACCCATGAAGTCAGGCGGATGTTTGTGCGGGGCGGTGCGGTATGAGCTGCGCGGAGCGTCGACCAGCGTGACGTATTGCCACTGCGCGATGTGCCGGCGGTGGCACGGGCATGTCGGCGCCTACGCGGCCGTCGACCGCACGGACCTCGTGATCGTCCAACCGCTCTCGCTCAAGTGGCACGCGTCGTCGCCCAACGTGCGGCGCGGGTTCTGCGCCGAGTGCGGCTCCAGCCTCTTCTTCGACGACGCGACCGATGGCAAGGTCGGCTTCTGCGCCGGCACGCTCGACGAGCCCACTGACCTCCGGTCGAAGGCCCACATCTTCGTCGCGAGCAAGGGCGACTACTACGAGCTTGGCGACGACGGGCTCCTCCGGCTCGACGGCTCACCCTAAACGGCAGGGGCGTCGCGAAGTCGATCGAGCTCGAAGACATCGTGCTCGGCGTCGTCAGTAGCCCGAGCGAGTCCATCGAGCGGCGCGACGGAGTCGAACCAGTCTCCGTGCCGACGGAGGCAACGGTCAACGGCGTACCCTTTCTCACGGCCGTGCGCACGCCGCGATGTTTGCCGACATGCCCGGCATCAGCGCTCCCCCCCTTAAGCGGACCGCGTCCGTACTGATTTCGCACCGTCGGAACTGGTGTACTCTCCGCCGGTGCTCGTTGAAGACGAGCGGGGGGGGGTCGAATGTTCATCGGTGGTGCGTCCCTGCGGGGGCGCAGGTTGGCGTGTGCCCGTGACACGGCGCATGACGTAGCCGGAGTCAGGTTGTGACCGGCCTCTCGCCGGTCCCCTTGGACTTCCGCGCCATCTTCGAGGCGACGCCTGGGCTGTATCTCGTGTTGGCGCCCGATCTGACCATCGTCGCGGCGAGCAACCGCTACCTCGAAGCCACGATGACGACCCGCGAGGGCATCGTGGGGCGTGGGATCTTCGACGTCTTCCCCGACAACCCGAACGATCCCGCCTCCCAAGGCGTCGCCAACCTTCGCGCGTCCCTGGTGCGCGTCCTCGCGACCCGTCGCCCCGACGCGATGGTGCTGCAGAAGTACGACGTCCGGCGCCCCGACGGCGGCCCCTTCGAGGAGCGGTATTGGAGCCCGATCAACAGCCCCGTCCTTGGTGAGAGCGGCGAGGTCACTCACATCATCCATCGCGTCGAGGACGTCACCGAGTACGTGCGCTTGAAGCTTCGAACCGACGAGCTGTCCGCCGTGGCCACCGACGATCGCCTGTCGCTCGAGGAAAAGGGCGCGGAGATCTTCCGTCGCGTGCAGGAGGTGCGCGAGTCGAACCGACAACTGCGCGAGGTCCAGGACCGACTCGAATCGAGCCTCGGCGAACGCACGGAAGCGCTTCGTCGAAGCGAGACCCGCCTTGCGAAGCTCAGCGCCTCGGGCGTCATCGGCATCGTGATCGGCGACGTGCATCGACAAGAAATACGCGAGGCCAACGACGAGTACCTGCGCATCCTCGGCTATTCGCGCGCCGAAATGGAGGCGGGCCTCATCGATGTCTCGAAGCTGACGCCACCAGAGTGGGCAGAAAGCGACGTGGCGGCACGGGAGCAACTGAAGACGGAGGGGCTCGCGCGCCCTTGGGAGAAGGAGTTCTTCCGAAAGGATGGAACCCGCGTGCCTGTGTTGGTCGCAGTGACACTCGCCGATCCGCCGCACTGCATCGCCGTCGTGGCCGATCTAACGGAGCGCAAGGCCGCCGAGGCGGCGCTTCGAAGAGCCGAGGAGCAGCGGCGCACGGACGCCGTCTTCCGCGGGCTGCTCGAGGCGGCCCCCGACGCGATGGTCGTCGTTGACGCCGCCGGTCGCATCGTGGTGACGAACGCGCAGACGGAGCGGTTGTTCGGCTACACAGCCGCCGAGCTCGTTGGCGAGAGCGTGGACGTGCTTGTGCCTGATGGCGACCGGCCGAAGCACGCTACGCACCGAAGGACCTTCACCTCACGCCCCCGGGCCCGCGCGATGGGCGCGTACCTCGATCTCCACGCGAGGCGAAAAGACGGCTCCGCGTTTCCCGTCGAGATCAGCTTGAGCCCGCTCGAGACGCCGGACGGACTGCTTACGTCGGCCGCGATCCGCGACGTCACGGAGCGACGACGCGTCGACACCGCCCTAAGGCGCGCGCACGAAGATCTCGAGCAGCGCGTGGCCGAGCGCACGGCCCAGCTCTCCAGGTCCCTGGAGAATTTGCGCGCCAGCGAGTCTCGCTTCCAAAGGCTCTCCAGCTCGGGGATCGTCGGCATCGTCGTCATTGACGTGATCGGAAACGTTCACGACGCCAACGACGCGTCGCTGGCGATGTTCGGCTACTCGCGCGAAGAGATGAGTCGCGTGAGCTGGTTGAGCCTGATCCCCCCGGCCTCGCGCACGCAGGGGGCCCAAACGGTGGAACAGCTCCTGAGCGACGGCGTGTCCCGTCCGCGCGAGACGGAGCTCTTTCGCAAAGACGGGAGCCGCCTCCCCGTTCTCCTCGGCGCTGCGATGCTGGAGCCACCGCTCTGCATCGTCTTCGTCGCCGACCTGACGGAGCGCAAGAGTGCGGAAGAAGCGTTGCAGCGCGCCGAGGCTCAGCTTCGCCAAGCCCAGAAGATGGAGGCCGTAGGGCGCCTCGCCGGGGGCGTGGCTCACGACTTCAACAACTTACTCTCCGTCGTTCTGAGCTACAGCGCGATGATCGCGGCGACGCTCCCCGTGGCCGATCCCATCCGCGAAGACGTGCTGGAGATCGAGAAGGCGGGCAAGCGCGCTACGGAGCTGACTCGGCAACTGCTCATGTTCAGTCGCCACGAGGTCGCGGAGCCACGGGTCATCGACCTGAACGACTTGCTCGAGAACATGGACAAGATGCTCCAGCGAATCCTCGGCGAAGACGTGGATCTCGTCTCGCTTCGCGCCGAGTCGCTCGGGCGGATCCGCGTCGACCCCGGCCACATGGAGCAGGTGATCATGAACCTCGTGATCAACTCGCGGGACGCCATGCCCACCGGCGGCAAGCTCACCATCGAGACGAAGAACGTCGTGCTCAACGAAGCGCACGCCGAAGAGCACCTCGGCGTTCGCCCTGGTCCGTACGTCATGCTCGCCGTGACCGACACGGGAATGGGCATGGACCAGGCCACTCAACTTCGCATGTTCGAACCCTTCTTCACGACCAAGGAGACCGGCAAAGGAACGGGCCTCGGCTTGTCGACGGTTTTTGGCATCGTTCAACGATGCGGCGGGAGCATCTGGGTCTACAGCGAGCCGGGCAATGGAACGACCTTCAAGGTCTACATTCCGCTCATCGATGCCGACGCCGACGTCGTCGCGCCTTCGCTAGCGCCGGCTACGCTCGCGGGCACCGAAACGATCCTGCTCGTCGAAGACGAAGACCAGATTCGCGCTGTCGCGCGCGGTATTCTGCGCAAACACGGCTACAAGGTCATCGAAGCGCGGGACGCGGACGAGGCGCTCCGTCTCTGCGAGAGCCACCCGGGCACCATTCACCTCTTGGTGACCGACGTGGTGATGCCGCACATGGGCGGACCGGAGCTGGCGAAGCGCGTGGCGCAAGCGCGGCCGGACGTCAAAGTGCTGTGCATGTCGGGGTACACGGACGACGCGCTCATTCGCCACGGCGCCATCGACGCGGGCATCGCGTACCTGCAGAAGCCGATCACGCCCGACAGGCTGGCGCAGAAGGTCCGGGCGGTGCTTGATGCCCGCTGAGCGACGAAGGCGCATGTGAGCAGGCGGCAAGGGTGGGTGTCCGTGGACCACTTGATACGTCGCGCGTAGGCTACCGCGATGGCTCCCCAACAAGTGCACGGCAAGTTCAAGTTGTTCGTCGGTCCCGTCGCAGCGGATGGTTCCATCGGCACCATCGCAGACGACCTGGCGGCGTTCGTTAAGACCACAGGCGTCGCGGCGAAGAGCATCGGCGTCGAGTACCTTGAGAGCGCTCGCAAGCTCATCGTCTCCCTCGGCTATCGGGACGACGAACCTTCCTACGGTGTGCGCGTGTCGACTGTCTCTCTGGGCAAGCTCGGCGCCCTTGAGACCGGCGACGTCGCTCGCCTTGAGGCCGCCATGCTCAAGGCGACGGCCACGCAGGCGGGCATCATCTGCCACGAGCTCTTCGTCACAGAGAGCGGCGACTGCCAGATGGTCTTGATGAGCCGCGCCTAGGGCCGGGCAATCCCTCGCGATAACCTTGCATCGATGTGCGGCCCCGCACGTCGTTCAACTGTGCGGTTCTTGGCGAGCGCGCTCGTGTTGCTTGGCGGGTGCGGCGCATCCATTCCGGGAGCGTTGGGCCCCGCGGACCGCATAGCGCTCTCCGCGAACGTGTGCACCTACGGCGGCTTGCGCCCCGTCGCTTTCGTCGGCGAGCGTCCTTCGGCCCTCGTCCTCGCCGACGTCGACGTCGACGGCCGCGTCGACGCGGTTGTGGCCCGTCGATGCCCACGCCATCGCGGTGGCGCGCGGTCGCGGCGATGGGACCTTCACGGACGGTGCGTCCATTCGCGTGGAGGGGTTACCAGTCGCCCTCGCCACCGGTGACATCAACGGCGATCGCGTCCCCGATGTCGCCGTCCTCGAAGGGGCTGCCGCGCGTCTCGGTCTTCGCGAGTGGGCCCGGCGGCTTGCGCCTCGTCGGCGGGGCGACGCTCCTGGGTCCCCCGCCCCCGAGGCACGCGCTCGCCGTCGGCGACCTCGACGGCGACGGCTTGGCCGACGTCGTCGTCGGCGACGCGAACGCGCGCGTCGTCGCGGTGCTCCGCGCAATCGGAGGTGGAGCCCTCGCGCCGCCGCGCGCCGTTTTCGTCGGACCCGACGTTCCGAGGGCCATCACGCTTGGCGACTACAACGGCGATCGCACGCTCGATATTGCCGTCGCATTCAACCAAGAGGTCACCATCCTCTCCGGCGATGGCCGCGGCGCCTTCACCCCAACAACGCGGCACCGCACGTTCGAACCGCTGGCACTCGCGTCCTTTCCCGCGGCTGGTCGGCACGGGCTCGTCATCTCGCAAGACGGCGGTGACCTTCGAATCGTCGGCCTCGGAACGTTCGCCGGGGTCGCAAGAGAGGTGACGGCCGGTGGCGCTCCGCTTCACTCCTCGTCGCCGACATCGACGGCGACGGCGCGGGCGATCTGCTCGAGGCCTCACCCGCCGGACAGGAGCTCGCGGTGGTGCGGGTCGATCCGAGCAAGCTCGCGCCGCCGCCCGCCGTCGTTCCACGCGCGGGCAAGCGGCCTGACCTGGACGCCCCCGGGACTTCGCTCAGCACATCGAGCCCTCCCGAGGTCCCGATCGCGCGCGACGAGGTCCGACTCGGCGCCGGCGAGGTTCCCATCGCGGTAGCCGCCGCGGATCTCAACGCCGACGGCGCCGTCGACGCCGTGACCGTTGACCGCGACGGCATGCTGGGTGCCACGATGAACGCGAACTTGCTCCGGCGCGACGGGCCCGCCGCCCTGCCGCGGACCGTTCCCATTGCCCGATACGCGCAAGGCGCGTTCGTGGCCGACGTCGACGGCGACGCCGACCCCGACGTCGTCGTGCTCTCCACCAACACGCCCGGGGAGCAGATCAGCGCGCTGCTACGCCGCGGTGAAGGCCTCATGCCCGTACGCACTCCCGTCCGGGGTCGCCACGTCGCATTCTCCGTCTTCGACGCCGACGGCGACGGACGGCAAGACTTTGTGTCGCTCCTGCGCGGGAAGACCGACTCGCTCGTCTTGCATCGCGGCAGCGGAGACGGCCGCTTCGACGCCGCCGGTGTCACGTTTTCCCTGGGGACGAGCGCATGGATTGCGAAATACGCCGACCTCGACGGCGACGGCGCCATCGACGCTGTATTCGGAACGCAGAGCGGCGACGTCTTCATGATGAAGAACCTGCGCTCCGCGTTCGCCGCACCACTTCGGCTCGGTCATGCGGGCCATGAGATCGAGTCGATTGCCATCGACGACCTTGACGGTGATCGACGTCCCGACGTGGTTGCTACGGGACCCGATGCGTCGCGAACTGGGCGAGCGGCGATCTTTTGGGCCGGACTGCCCGGTACCCCGACACTCGTTCCCGCCCCGAAGTCCGTCACCACGGGCCACCTGGGCCGCCGGCCGTTCGTCGATCTCGTCGCGACGAGCGGATCGCCGTCCATCGTGCGCAACGAAGGCGGTCGCGTATTGCGCCCCGTTGACGACGCCGCCGCCTGGTCCGTGCCCGACGGCCTCGCGGTCGACGATGCCGACGGCGACGGGAGCGGCGACGTGCTCTTCGGCAAGGCCGGCGATCTTCTCGTACGAAGAGGCCGGGACGACGGGAGCCTCGAGCCGGCGCTGCGCTATCGCGTTCTTCCAACGCTCGACGTTGACTACCGCCCCTTCGTCATGACGACGACAACAGGAACCCAGCTCAGCGCCATCCACGTCCTCCGCGGCGCCCGAGGACAGGCGCCGGCGCTGGTGATCACCTCGAACGCGAGCGTCTCGATCCTGCCGCGGGCGTGCTGGCGCGTCGGCCCATGAGGCGCGCGCGCCTTGCATCACGGGCTGTGGCGTTCGGCTCCGTTGGGCTCGCCTTGTGCGGGGTCGCGTGCGGGGCGCGTGCCCCGGCGAGGCCCCAAGCGGCGCCTGTCGACCTCGACGCCGAGTCCCGCTTCATCGCACGCGTCGCCGGCTGCGCCCACCGCTCGGCGAAGTGGGTCGACGCGACACTGCGCAGCGATCCGTTGGTCGAGGGACGTTGGCCTCGCCTCCTCGCGTGCGCGAGCGCGCCTACGTGCACGGCACTCGCCAAGTGTGCGGGGATCGACGGCGCGGACAGCGCACAACGCGTTTGCGACGCGCCACTACTGGCGTCGCCTTCGCCGCTCGACGCCGACAGCAAGGCTGCGAGCGAGGCCCTCGCGCAGTGCCGCGGTGAGGGCCCCGCCTGCGGATGGTCCGTGCGCGGCGCATTCACCCGAGACGGTGACGCGATTCAGTGCGACGGCGACGCCCTCGTATCGTGCGTCGGTGGCCGGCTCCATCACACCGACTGCTCGCGCCTCGTGCCCGGCAGCCGCTGCCGCGCCGCCGGTGATGCGAACCGGCCCCGGTTCGCGTGCCTGCGTGCGCTGGAGTGTGATCCAGAGGATAAATCGGGGACCGTTTGCGATGGCAAAGTCGCGGTCTTCTGCAACGCGGGACGCGTGGTCCGCGTGGACTGCACCGCTATCGGATTTCTCGCTTGCTTTGGGCGGGGCTGCACGCTCGAGCGCGACCGGGGGCTGGGGGAGCGTTAGCCGTTCAGACGGAGCGACGCCGCGCTACTTCGTGGCGCTCCACACGCTCGAGCCGTCGGCCCAGAAGACGCGCCCCTCATCCACCGTGAGCGCGTGCGGCGTGCCGCTGTAGATCTCGCTGGCGGCGCCGCCGGCGAGGGCCACGCGCATCATGCCGCGCGACGCGCCAAAGAAGACCGACTGGCCGTCGACGCCAACGCCGCCGCTGCCGAGGAGCGTCAACTCCGAGGCCAGCTCTTTCACATCGGCGCCGCTCACGGCGACAGACCACACGCGGCGGTTCGCCTTCCAGTAGAGCCGCCCGTCCCACATCACGAGGCCGTCGGGCGACTTCTGGTTCCCCGCCACGACGGCGACGGCGCCGCCGTCCTTGGGCACCTTCTTAATGGCGCCGGTGCCGAGCGTGGAGTCGCCCTGCTCGACGAAGTAGACGAAGGCGTTGTCGTGCACCACGCCGTGCGGCCTCGTCAGGCCTTCGGCGAGGACCACCGTTTGGCCGCGCCCTCGCGCCACGGCGACAACCTTGCCGCCTTCGTGGTCGGTGACGTAGATCGTCTCCGCGGCGAGCGAGAGCGACGATGGAGTCTTCAAGCCGTCGCCGAAGAGGCTCATGTTGCCGCCGACGTGCCACTCCCCGTTGGAGGCCAACGAGAGGCTCACAAGCTTGCCGAGCTGATAGGCCGTCGTGATGAGCTCGTCGCCGTCGATGGCGATTCCGCAGAGGGCGTTGCTGGCGAGCGGCGTCTTGGTCGACGAAACCTCGAGCCTGGGGGCGCCCTTCACGCTTCCGACCACGAGGCCGTCCGCGTTCTGCCAGTAAACGTGCTCGCGGTCGGTCGCGAAACACCGCGCCGATTGCGCCGTCGCGAGCTCGACGGGGTTCTTGGTCGCCTGCAGCCCACCGAGGCCACCGTCACCGGCCGATGTGCCGATCTGACCGAGACCACCGAGACCGTCGCCGCAGGTCGCGCCGGGCGCGACACACATGTTGCGAGAGGCGCAGCAGCTCCAGCCTTCCGCACAGGGGCAAGGGCGGTCGTCGAGCGAGACCTCACCGGCGCACGCCGAAGCGAGGCTAAGGACGCCGACGACGACCGCGAAGGTAGCGAAGGAAGATGTTCTCATGACCTTCGAACGAACGAGCCCCGGCCCATGGACGAAAGGTTTCTCACGAGGCCTCAAAATCGGTCACCGATGCTGAGAAGAGCGCCGCCGGGAAGGGCGCGCGCCTCGATGCGCTCGACGGGCCGCTCCTTGGGCCAAAAGAGGAGCAGCGCGCCGGTCACGAGTGCAGCGCCGCCGCCCACGTAGCTGACCGTCGCCCACGTGTTGCGCGACGCGATCCGCTCGTTGGCAGCGCTCACCTCGACGTGCGACGCGTCGGGGGGAACCTGTCGCGCGAGCGACGCGGCTGACACTGAAAAGCCCACGCCCATGGTCGCGGCGACCGCACCAACCCCCATCACCCCCAAGCCGACTGCGCGACGCGCCCCTAGGCCCGCGTCGGGCGCGGCCGGCATCGCGGGGACGGAGCGCTCGCGGTATGCCGCCACGACGCTCGTATCGAAGGGCAACGCGAAGAGCTTGCTGAAAGACTCGTGGGCCGCACCTCGCGCCGCGACGCGCCCGTCCTCCGCGGTGAGGTCGTCCACCGTGAGGACCGGCAGGTCGGCCGGCAGGAGCATCTCCTTGTCGTCGCCGGCGCGGCGCAAGAAGGCCGGCTGGGTCGGCGCCGGCCGGACGATGACCATCGTCTGGTTCGGTGCGTTGTGCATGTCCATCAGTCGCACGCCGCGAGCGTCCTCGAGCGTGTAGTGGCCGGCGTGTTTCCCGCCGATCTCCAGGCGTCGCGCGCTGGCCCTGCGCAAGTCGAGGAGCGCGTCGCCGCCGCGCGGAGCGCGCGAGTGGACCTCGGGGCGATACCGCTCGTTGGGAACCGACTCGTTGGCCCGCGCCACGAAGGCTGCGATCTCGCGGTACGTGACGATCCCGTCGCGATCGGCGTCAGCGGCGCCGTAGAGGCCCGAGCGGACCTCGTGGCTAAAGACGCCCGCCTGGAAGGCCTCCCACTCGTGGCTCTCTTTCGCCGATGAGCTCGAGAGCAAGAGGCCCACGCGCGGGTCGGCGGAGAGCTCGGCGGCCGCCGGCAGCGCGTCGACGGCGCGGCGCGTGCCTCCAGGACCGCGGCTGTAGGCGACGAAATAGGAGGCGCAGGCGTCGGCGATGAGGTGGATGCGCGTCGCTGGGAGCGCTGCGAAGGTGCGCGCCAAGTCGCTGCCGGTGATCCGCGCGTCTTCGAGCGAGAGGTATCCCTGCCCGTCCTTCACGTTGCCGTGGCCGGCGTAGACGACGTAGACGGTCGTCTCGACGTTGCGAGCCGCCGCTTGAGCCACGTCGCGCGTGAGCTGCGCGACGGCGGCGTCATAAGGAGCGCGCTTCGGCTCCTGCGCCTCGGCGGCAGCCTGCGGATGAAGGGCGCGCGTGTTGTCGTCGAGGCGCGCGAGCAGGTACGTCCGTGCGCCGAGGAGACGAAAGAGATCGAGGTACCGGGCCGCGTCGTCGTCGGCGTATTTGAGCGGCGCGAGGTCCGCGTCGACGGAGCGGTTGGCGCCGATCACGAGCGCGAAGGTCGCGTGAGCGCGCGCTTCGGCAGCGGCCGCCGGAGCCGGCGACGCGATGACGTGGAAGGCGGCGAGCGTCAGGGCGAAACGGAGCGTCTTCATGGCGTGACCGAGAGCGAAACCACGTAGTCCGTAGCACCGCTCAGCCGGAGCGCACCGAGCGGCGCGGTCCGACCCGCCAGGGCGCCCTCGATCTCCTTGACGGTCATGGCACGTTCCGAGAAAAGCCCGTGAAGCTCCAGCCGCTGACCGTCGAGGGTATGGCGCACGGCTTCCCGCAGCTCTTGCCGCTCGCTGCCGGCGAGCGCTGGCGCTGGGATCGACTCGGGGTTGGCCTTCGGGTCGGTCCACGCGGGATGGAACCAAAAGACGTGGCCGTGTTCGTCGACGCCAAACACCGCCAGGTGGGGCTTGCCCGGCTGGCCGACGTAGGCAAAGGCAAGCTCGTCGCTCGCGCGCATCGCGTCCTCCGTGCGCACTGGCTCGTGCCCGGGGCGGGCGCGAAAGACCTCGAGGTGTGGCCTCATCGCGGCGTCGTGCGTAAGCGCGCCGCGGGCCGTAAATTCGCTGTCGCGACCGGCTGGCCGCGCGATAAAGAGCGCCACGGCGGCGGCGGCCGCGAGGCCCGTGGCCAAGAAGGCGACGACGCGGCGTCTTGGCTCCGCTTCGGCGGGCTGCGGAGCCGAGACCTTCGGCTCGACGAGGCCCAATGCGCGCCCAATGCGCGCTTCTGGCGATAGGGCGGCCGGGTCGAGTTTCGCGAGGAGAGCTCGCCGCTCGTAACGGCGACGACATCGCTCGCAGTCGGCGAGATGCCGGCGCAGCTCCGTCTCCTTTTCAGTCGTGATCGTGCCACCGAAGTGCGCGTCGACGACCGTCTCCATGATGCACTTCGTCATGGCTCATCTCCGAGCAGGAAGTCCTCGAGCATGCGGCGAATCACCTGCTCCTGATAAGCGAGCGTCGAGCGCTGCATCGCCAGCTTGGCGGCGGCGTCGCGTTGCGAGAACTGCTGGATGAAGCGAAGCTCAAAGAGGGTGCGGTACTTCTCGGGCAACACCGAGCTCACGAATCGTTCCACGAGCTGAGACGCCTCGGCGCCCTCCGCGTCGCGCGCCGGCGTGGCGATCGACGCTTCGTCCAGCCGCGCGCCGGCTTCTTCTAGGTCCACCTCTTTGCGACGCCGCCGAAAGAGATCGATGGCGGCGCGCTGCGCGACGACAGAGAGCCAACCGCCGAGGTTGCCTCCTTTGAAGGTCGCCCGCATACCGTCGTCGGTCAGGAGGCGAAGAAAGACGTCGTGGGTAACTGTCTCCGCGTCGACCGTCGGCAGCACCCGAGTCGCCGCCGCGAGCACTGCACCCACGTGCTCTCGGTAACAGCCCTCAAGCGTGGCCCGCTCGCCGGCGTGAAACGCGGCGAGCCACGGCGCACCACGCGCCTCTGACGATGGGTGACTGGGGTTCATCCAAGCAACGGACAGGACAAAGCACGGGCCCCGGCGACCCACCTCGGGCCTCCCTCTGCGCCCACGCAGGGTAACGAACGAGCGGGGACGAATGGACGAAACGTCGCGTCGACATCGCTTGCGACGATCTCCCGCCCTGACGGGTGATGCGGGCCCGACGCTCGGGTCGCCCGCCAAAGCGGCGAACAACTCTTGCCCGATCAGCTCAGCTTCGCTTGGTTGAGTCGAAAAATACCTTGAGGGCGCGGGGCGACACGTTGAAGCGAGCGTGGTGGTTCGATGCCTCACCGGCGTGGCCACGATGGCTCCGTCGTTCGATGCGAACGGCCAGCGAGGGCGACGCAATCTTCAAGCCTTACGCGCCACGACCTCATCGCGACGTCCTGGCGCGAGCGTTGCTGCTAGGGACCCAACAACACCGCTTCCGAGGAGCACACCATGCAGCTCGCACCGCTCTCACGTCTCTCTCAGTTCGCTAAAATCGCGCCCCGCCTCGTCGCTGGCTTGAGCATCGTCGGCCTCGTCGGCTGCGCGAGCGCATCAACCGAGTTGAGCGAAACGGCGAGCGGTGAGCTCCGCAACGGAGCGCAGACGGGCCGCACCTTTACCCTCGACGCGCCGTGGACCTGCTCGGTGCAGGACATGACCACACTGGCGTTTTCACCCGCGCCGTCGCAGGGCCACGTGAAGCTCGCGATCCATTTCGAGGGTGATCCCACCGTCTCGAGCCAGGTCGACGCCATCGTCGCGAGCCGCTCACCGAATGAGTACCGCAAGCACGGCAAGGTGCAGGCCGGCCGGGTCACCGTCGAGGTCAAGCGTGACTCGATCGACGGAGAGCGCCGCACGCTGACCTCCGACCTAGTCGTCGACAATCTTGAAGGCGGCGTCAACGCAGACAAGGAGGGACCGGAGGCCCCTTACCGCCTGCGTTATGAAGTGAACAGCGACCTGCCGGCCCGCCCGGCGGCTTCATCGCCCGCGACCGATGCGTTCACGGAGGAGTTCTGGTTCACGCTGTACAACCTCGGCAAGGCCGGCAAGTCCTTCACGCTCGCTGCGAGCGCGATGCGCGAGCTCGACGACGGGGCGAAGCGCTTCTATTGCACCGCGCGCGTGACGTTCGCCGATCCGGTGACCGGCCAGACGCCTTGAGCGTGGGCGGCGCTCGCGATGAGTCAAACTCGCGAGGGCGGGAACCTTGCAGTGAGGCGGTCACGGATAAGGGCATCCGCGCGTCGTCGTTGCAGTCGAGCGCCAAAGGTAATGCCAGCGCACGCTTGAGTTCGCGTGATCCTTGCTCTCGACAGGCTTTCTACGCTCCCGTGGGGAGGCTCTCGCCCTGAAGCGAAGCGCTACCTTACAATCGAGACCCCGGCGAAGCGCCACTTGTCGGACGCGGCCTGGCGCACGCGCTCGACGACGGAATCGGGGAGCTCGTCGCTCGTGACCGTTCCGTCACGGTTCTTATCCCACCGAACATCGTTCGATAGCTCAACCGCCAGGGGGCGCCATGTCGAGCGTGGCATAAACCTCCGACATTCCTCCGCGCGGCGCCGGCACACCGTTCGCTTGGACGGCGGCGCCGGTGAGCCCGTGAAGGACCAGGTCGAAGCGACGCTCGACACGCAGCGATTCGCCCGCGGCCGACGGCACGCGGTAGAGGACTGCCACCACATGCAGGCTGCCAACAGAGCCGACGCCTTCCGGCATGAGGAGGTCTCGCTCCGCGGGATCGATGCCGTCGGTCGCCCAGGCGTTCACGTTCTGAGGGTTGCTGTACCCGGCAAGCACGCCGCACGTCTCGTCGGTGAGGCTGCGATGCTCAAACACGTACGGCTGAAGCAAGCTGACGAGAGTCACCGAGGGCTTAGGCCGGTCCACGTAGTAGAGCGAGTGGCAGCTCAGGGTGTCGCCGTTCACGATCACGTTGAGCTTCTCGAAGGCGAGCACACGGGCGTCGTCGAGCGATTGTCTCAACGGGGCCGCGCTTAGGCGTACGTAGATGGCGCCGCGCTCGATCGATTCGTCCGACGGCAAACACGCCGTGGCGGCGGTCATGACGAACGCACAGACCGGCGTGAACTGGAGCCAACGGCGCATCACGCTCACATCCCCCCTTCGATGCCGACGCTCGGGAGTGTGAGCGGCCCGATGTTGCGCGCCTTGCAACCTGCGTCGTCGCACCGGAGCGCCACCGTTTCGCGACTGGCCGTGACGTTCAAGCCTTCTGCGACGAGCCCCACATAACCGGCCTTTCCCCACTTCCATCGCTTGGCGAGCCGCACGTCGAGCCTCATGAAGGCGGGCAGCCGGTCTGTCGAACCGCTCTCCGGATCGCGGAGGAGCCCCGAGTAGACGAGCGAGCGCGCTCCGGCGGTCCAGCCGCGACCGAGATCAAAGAGCAGCGCCACGTTGACGACATGCCTTCGGTCGTAGCTGCTTAGCCGCCGTGACTCGCGCTCTCCGTCCCGCGTGGAGCGCGACAGGGTGTACGAGACCTGCGCGCCAAAGCGGCCCTTGAGCGCGCGGCGAAGCGAGAGTTCGAGGCCGTCGGCGGCGCCGCGGAGCGGCGGGCTGCGCTTCAGGGGAAAGTCGTTCTGCAAGAGAACGAAGTCACTGACGTTGCTGAAGACGCCGCGAAACACCGTGGCGGTCCCGACGAGGTCGTGCGAGCCGGTGACTTCGCCCGTCACGCTCGACTGCAGCGACTCCTGGAGCCCGCCAGCCAACGCGGGGATGGAGACGGCCGGGACCGGAAGCGAATACGCCGGAGCCTGGTGCGCGAGCCCGTGCGACGTGAGCAGGCGAACACGCGACGCGGGAGCGAGGACGAGTGACATCCGTGGATCGACCGCCGGCAAGGTGCGGCCCTCCGACGAGTAGACGGCGGTGCGGACGCCGCTCGTGAGCTCAAGCGTGGGCGGCGTTACTCGCGACTCGCGCGGTCCGCGCGTGGTGAGCGGCCGCCACGTCAGCGAGCCGTAGCTCCCTGCGACCGTGTCGGTGTGTGCCCCGAAGAGACGGGCCGTCTCCTCGTAGTCCGCTCGCGTGAGCGAGTGCACCGACGGCAGGTCCGCGTCGAAAGAGTCGATGCGAGCGTCGGCGCCAACCTCCATCTCCCACCGCGGCCCGAAGGGCTGCACGAGAGCGGTTCGCGCCGCGATCGACTGGTCGCTCGCGAACCGGTGCCCGGCGAGCCGTGAGCGGTCGTACCCCCAGGTCACCGCCGTGCGGAGCGCGCCTTCCCCCGTGAGTGAGCGCTGCCACTTCAGGTCGACGCGGTAGACCTCGGAGCCGAAGAGGACCTGCCGTTGACCACTCTCCACGTCGCGTTGGCCGGCAAAGTCGTAAGCCCCGAGCGAGAAGATGGAAATGCGATCGCGAGGCCCGACGTCGTAGCTGACGCGAGCGGCGAAGTCTCGATAGTCGATGGTGTAGTCGGGCGCGAAGACGCCGAGCAGAAGGCCCGCATACGAGAGCGTCGTCCCAACAGCCGCGTGACCCTTTCCGTTCGCGAACGGAGCGGCCACAAACGCGGAAGAGTCGATGACACGGATGCGTCCTTCCCACGCGAGCTCCTCGGTCGGCGGATTGGTCGTCGCGACAACGAAGGCGCCCGTGAAACGCCCATAACGCGCGTGGCCGCCGGCGGACTCCAGCCCGACGGTGCGCACAAAGCCGGGGTGGATGATCGACGGACCGAGCCCCACGTGAAAGAGGTACGGGAGCGGCAGGTCGTCAAGGTAGTAGCCCGTCGCGCTCGGCGGAGCGCCCCGCGTGTAGAAGTAGGGCAGGCCCGAGAGCGTCGGAAGAACGCCGGGAAGGACGTCGATGGCGCGCAGCGGGTCGCCCATCGCGCCAGGCATCTGCCGAATGTCGGCACGGCCGAGGTTCACCGACGCGGGGGGCGCGACCCGTGTGCCTCGCACCACGATCTCCTCGAGCGGCTGCGGCGGAAGCGGATGCGACGAACTCGGGGGGCCGGGCGACATCGGCGGCGGCGCGAAGTCGATGGCGATGCGCACCGTGGCGGCGATGGCCTTCGCGCCGCGGCGCGCCGGCTCGAACTGCCATCGCAAGGCGGCTCCGCGCGCTGCCTCAAGGAAGGCCGCGTGCCCATCGAGGGCGCGAACCTCGCGGACGGAGCCGTCCGGGGCAACGACCACGGTAATGACGACGGTCACCGCCTCCGTTCGCTCGGGCGGGTAGGCCGGCGGCGAGCCCGCGACGAGCCGCGGCGGAACGAGAGGCTCCTCCGGCGGCGCGGCCTCGGCCGCGGCCGCGGGGACGGCCGCCGGCGTTTGCGCGCGCGCCGGCGGAGCGCCGAGCGGCAGGCCGGCGACGAGAGCGACCACGCTCACAAATGTTCGATGAGAAGCCAAGCGACGACCGGCGAGTCCGCCATCGTGGCGCCGCGGAGCCGATCCGCAAACGGAATCTTACGCCGCGGGGTGCCCCGTCCTTGTGTCAGCGCCCCCGGAAGCGCGCCTCCACGGTCCCCAAGGGACCCTGGCATCGCGAAGTCACGCAGGACAGCCTCGTCTCGTGCGCCCACCACCGTCGTCGTTCCCGAATTGACACCCTCACGCCGATCCACCGCGGCTTCTTCGCGCTCGCGCTCTTGCGCAAGGCGACGTCGCGGAAGCGTCCGCCCATTTCATGGCGGTCGTTGAGCGCCAGGTCGCAGCCAGCCTGAAGCTCAAGCCTACGACCGACCCCGCGGCGGAGCGGCAAGCGCGCCTCGCGGCGGTTCGCACCAAGGTCGACGCGTACGCCGACCTCCACGACCTCCACGACCTCCGCGCCGACGCGGCTCGCCTGCCGGCAGCGCTGACGTAGAGACCAGCGGCAGTCTCGTGGTGCCTGCTTGAGCCGCGCCAGCCGAACGCGCGGCTTCGCGCTCCGCTCGCCCTGGAAACAGAGCGCACCGCCCGCGACCACGTCCGTCGACAGGCACTCGACGCCGCCGGAACGCAGCTTGCCATCGGCCGACCTAAGTCGCGGCCAGCGGGCGGTCGCCCCGAAGTGGCAAGCGCTCAGCGCGGCATGCAGCCGCCGGTGTACCGCTCGCGGCGGTAGCACGTCCCGCCACAGGCAGCGGTGCAGGTCGTGTTGACGCTGTAGTAGCCTCCGGTCCGCTGGCAGTACCACATAATGGGGCACACGGCGGTCGGCTCCACGGTCGCGGATTCCAGCGTCGGAACGCTCTCGTCGACATTTTCTGAGTCCGGCGGCGGGTCCCCCGAACAGGCGACGGCGCCGAGGGCCAAGACGGATGCGAGCAGAAGCGTGAGTCGGTTCATTGCGGAGTTCCTTGGCGGTCGACCGCTCCCTGCGGCGCCGCACATGGATTTGTCCGGCGCGGCGGAGGTTGATCGCCCTCCCCAAAGAATTCTCGTTCGGGTTGGCGTCTCTCTACACCCTGCATCGCTCACGAAGGATCGACGACGCGCCCCGCGAAGAGCGCCGCGCCGGAGGTCTTGTCGACGATGAAGAACATGAAGGGGTGATCGGCCTTGAAGGCGAGCGCCTTCGGCGGCATGCCGCCGCCTTCCGCCATCACGACCGCTGTCGCCGCGGCCGCCTCGGTGCCCTTCTCGTCAACCTTCACGAAGGCCTTGTGGAAGACCTCCGAGATGTAGAGTCGATTTTTGGCGTTGGGCGGCACGCCGATGCCCGTGAAGTCGGCTCGTTCGGCGTCGAACGCGAGCGGCATGCCGAGCCGCTTGAGCTCCTCGGAGAGCAAGACCGGCGCCGCCGGCTCAACCTTGAACTTCGGGAGGGCGACGTCGACCTCTTGCGGTGCCGCGCTGGCGAGCGCCTTCTGCCACTCGTCGAGCTTCGCCCCCGCGAGCTTACCCTCGAGCGCGGCGAGCCCGTCGACGGCGTCCGGCAAAGCGAGAATCATCGCGGCTTCGCCGCCCTTGTACGCGAGCTTGAGCACCTTCGCGCCATCGACCGACACGATGGCGCTCGTGAGGCGCTGGTGCATCATCGGCACCGCCTTGTCGGTGGTCCCAAACGCCTTGAAGGGCCGCGGCGCTGTCGACTCCTTCTTGAACGGCGACTGCCACTCGGCGAGGAAGTAGAGCGCGTTCACGAGGACCATGCGCGTCGAGCCGTTGATGGCCGGCGGAGGCAGGAGATCGCTGATGCGGCGGGCGGTCACCTCGGCAACCCACCCGTTGATGTGCACGCGAGCTGCATCGGACGAGCCGACGAAATCGACCGGTTCAAGCGGTGCGCCGAAGGCGGCCCGCGTCTTTTCGAGAAACGGCTTCTCGAACGCGAAGCTCTTCTCGCCAAACAGTCGGTTGGCGACGTTCAGCGTGAGCGAGCGGCCCGGCGACTCGAGGGCCCGGAGCAGCGCGCCAACGAGCACTCCGTCGTCGCCCGTGAGACGAAGCACCTGCCCCATCTCTTTCGCCGTCTCGCCCTTCGCGCCACCGAGCGTCATGGCCAACGCGGCTTCGACGCTCGTGGGAGAAAAGGCGAGGTTGCCGGGTCGCTTCGCGAGCCCGCCATAGAGGCTTGCGCCGAAGGCGTTGATGCTCGCGCCGGCACGCGTGACCTCGCTCTTGTCGGGCATGGCGATCTTCTCCTTGGGTGGGGCCGGGCTGGGCCCCGTCGACGGCGCGCTCGGTCCCGCCTTCGAAGTGAGCACGTCGCAGCCGCCGGTGAGCGCGGCGAGAGCGAGACCCAATGCGGCGGTGGCAAGCGTGAGGCAGCAGCGGTGCGTCATGGAGCTCGTGGGTAGAAGAACGCGCCCCTGCGGCGCGCGATTCCACCGTATCCGAGCGCGCCCGCACTCGCGATGATCCTGAGCGGCGCGAGGCGCCGAGACACCCTATAGTGCGCGCGCCATGCGCAAGCTCTCCGCCCTCCCCGCCCTCGTTCTGTCGCTCGTTCCCGTTCTCGCGGCTTGTGCCGCGGCGCCGAGTGCGCCGTCTGAAGCGCCAGCCGCTGCAGCCACGGCGGCGTCACCTAAGCCTGCCTCAACAACCGCTCCCACCTCGGCGCCTCGCGCCGTGGGAAAGGACAACATGTTGCTCAACGCTTGGACCGGCCCGCACGGCGGCGTCCCCCCGTTCGACACGGTCAAGGTCGCGCACCTCGCGCCAGCGCTCGACGCCGCCATGAACGAGATGCGCCGCGACATCTCGGCCATCACGGACAACGCCGCGCCGGCCTCCTTCGAGAACACCCTCGTCGCCTTCGAAGACGCGGGGCGCGCTTTTGATCGTGTCATGACGCTCTACGGAATCTGGTCGTCGGCGATGGCCGACGCAGCGTTTCAAGCCATCGAACGCGAGATGGCCCCCAAGCTCGCGGCCTTCACCGACGAGATCACGCAGAACGAAAAGCTCTTCGCGCGCATCGAAGCGGTCTACAACGCTCCCGAGAAGGCGAAGCTCACGCCGGAGCAGCAGCGCCTGACGTGGAAGCGCTACACGAACTTCGTCCGCGCCGGCGCGAAGCTCGACCTCGCGGCGAAGACGCGCGTGCGCGCCATCAACGGACGCCTGGCGTCGCTCTACACAGACTTCAGCCAAAAGGTCCTTGCCGACGAAGAAGGCTTCATCACCTGGCTCGAGAGCGAGGCCGACCTCGCAGGCCTCTCGCCTTCGGTACGCGCCGGCGCTGCCGCCGCGGCCGAAGCGCGCAGTCAGAAGGGCAAGTGGGCCATCACCAATACGCGCTCGTCGGTCGAGCCGTTCCTCACGACATCGACACGCGGCGAGCTCCGCGAGAAGGTTTGGAAGAACTTCATCAAGCGCGGCGACAACGGCGACGCCCACGACACGAAGAAGAACATCGCCGAGATCCTGAAGCTCCGCGCGGAGCGGGCCAAGCTCCTCGGCTACAAGACGCACGCCCACTGGCGCCTCGAAAACACGATGGCGGCGACGCCGGAGCGCGCCATGGCCCTGATGCAAGACGTGTGGCCCGCGGCCACGGGCCGCGTGCGCGAAGAGGTCGCGGCGATGCAGGCCATCGCCGACAAGGAGGGCTTGAAGCGCAAGATCGCCCCCTGGGACTACCGCTTCTACGCGGAGAAGGTGCGCAAAGCGAAGTACGCCCTCGATGGCGACGAGGTGAAGGCGTACCTGCAGATGGACAAGCTCCGCGAAGGCATGTTCTGGGTCGCCGGCGAGCTCTTCGGCATCGTCTTTTCGCCGATCAGTGACGTGCCGGTGTACCACCCCGACGTGCGCGTCTGGGAGGTGAAGACGCGCGCCGGCAAACACGTCGGCCTTTGGTATTTCGACCCCTACGCGCGTCCCGGCAAGAAATCCGGCGCGTGGATGAACGCCTACCGCGCGCAAGAGCGGATGAAGGGCGACGTCACCACCATCGTGAGCAACAACGCAAACTTCGTGAAGGGCAAGCCCGGCGAACCGGTGCTCGTGAGCTGGGACGACGCGCAGACGCTCTTCCACGAGTTCGGCCACGCCGTGCACGGGCTCATGTCAAACGTCACCTATCCGTCGCTCGCCGGCACGCGCGTCGCGCGCGACTACGTCGAGTTTCCTTCGCAGCTCCTCGAGCACTGGCTCTCGACGCCCGAGGTGCTCTCGAAGTTCGCGCTGCACCATGAGACGGGCAAGGCCATGCCCAAGGAGCTCTCCGCCAAGCTCGAGAGGAGCAAGACGTTCAACCAGGGCTTTTCCACCGTCGAATACCTGAGCGCGGCGCTCATCGACATGAAGCTCCACCTCGAAGGCGACAGGGACGTCGACGCCGACGCCTTCGAGAAGAAGACCCTCACCGAGCTCGGCATGCCCAAGGAGATCGTGATGCGTCACAGGACGCCGCAGTTCAACCACGTCTTCGCCGGCGACAGCTACTCGGCGGGCTACTACAGCTACCTCTGGTCGGACGCGATCACGGCCGACGCCTTTGAGGCTTTCACGGAAGGCAAAGGTCCCTACGACGCTGCCGTCGCGGAGCGACTCGTCAAGCACGTGCTCTCGGTCGGCGACACGGTCGATCCTGCAGTAGGGTACCGCTCGTTTCGCGGGCGCGACGTCGACACCAAGGCGCTCATGCGCAAGCGCGGCTTCGCCAAGGCGGCCGCGCCCCCGAAGAAGAACTAGGCGCGCGTTCGTTCGCCGTTGGCCTCGTTGGCGTCGCCGGCCCGTTACCCTCGGGTCACGTCTGACGCCGCCGAGCGTTACGCGGTGCGCTCAAGGACTGGAGTTTTACGTACCGGATCCCACGTCCCCCCGAACGCGATCGATAGAAGCCCTCCGCGGGACACAGGCGCGCTCGCCGGCGCGCGAAATTTCGGGCCCCTGCCGCGGCACATCACGTGCACCCGCGGACGCCATGATCCGAGCCATGGTCTTTACGGTTGCCCTCGGGGCGTTCGCGTGTGCCCCGGCGTCCTCGAGCGACGACGAAAACGCGCAGGGGGCCCTAACGGGCGAGAGCGCCGCGACCGCAAAGGTTCGCTTCGGGACCTTCGAATACCGGTACCCGGGTCGCGACGGCCTCGTGAAGCGCCTCGTCTTGAAGGAAGGCGCTGAAGGCGCCGTAGGCACCTTCGAGCGCACCGAGTGGAAGAAGGAAGGGCGCCGCCTCGCGACGCGAAAGACCACCGGCACGTTCACGACCTCCACCAAGCCGATGCCCGAGTTCACGCGCACGCTCCTCCACTTCAAGACCGGCGACGGCCAGGTGGAGACCTATCGCTACCGGAACGACGACGACGGCAGACTCCAGCTCCAGATCGATCGCGAAGGAGCGCCGCGCACGGAGGTTCGCCTGGTGGAGGCCGCGGACGGCACGAAGGCCCTCGTCGGAGACTGCAAGGCGACGGCGGTCGACGACATGACGATCTTCGAGGAGAGCTTCTCGGTGGATGAGTACCCCTCCGTCGATTTCTATCGTGCACCCGACAACGGCTTCATGGAGTTGTGGATTGGTTCGTCAGCCTTCAGCACGAAGGACGGCGACGCCGTCACCATCACGCCATCGGCCGAGGGCCTCGACGCCCGCGTCGTGCGCGACGGCGACCTCACGCACGTCGTGCGCGTTCGTGGAACGACCGGTGAGGTGGTCTCGACGGAGAATGGGCAGGAGATTCACGTCGCGACGCTCCGCTGCAAGGCGCGCTGAGCGGCCAGCCGATCTCCCGCGAGGCTCGCACGCCTTCGCCGGCCTTCGCTCAGCGCCGAAAGACGCCCGGAAACGGCTTGAGGATGATGACGCAGTCTTTCGAGTCTGCCGTGGCGCAGCACTCGAGGCCACTCACGGTCCCCGGAACCGTCGTGCCGTCGGGGTTTGTCCGCACGGTGCACGAGTCGCCGTCGGCGCTGAGACCGCCAGAGGCCCGAAGCGCGGACTTCGCCTGCCCAATCTCAGCGCCCTCGCTCTCGTGCGCCGCGCCCTCAGTGGGCGAGTCTTCTGACGGGCTTTCGGCGGAGCCGGCGCAGCCGGCGCCGAGGGTCAACAGCAGGGCAATGAGGGAGGCGGAGGAGACGCGGATGGTCGACATTTGAGGGAGTCCTTTCAGGTGGTGAGCCCTCCTACGCAACCGCAATGCCACCGGGCGGCAGGGCGCGCGCCTGCGGATTTCAGTGAACCTCCCAGGGTCGCGCGCGGGCTGTGTGCGCGCGCGCGCGGGCTGGGGAGAGTCGCCGGCTCGCGGGTGCGGGCGCTCCCTCGACGGGGCAGGCTGAATTGGCCCTCCAACAGGGCCACTGCGGGTCATCCGCGGGGGCAAAACGGCCCGCGACACGGGAGCGGGGAAGCCAGTCGCCTCTCGCGCCGTAAGCGCCGACATGAAGGTTCCGCCGCTGCTGCTTGTCTCGTCGTTCGCGCTCGGCACCGTGGCTTGTTCCGCCGATGCGGGGGACGAGGGCGGCACGACGGAGGACGAGTACCGGGTCAAGCCTGGCGGGACCGACACGACCCCGGGCAAATTGATCATCACATCGCCGGTGGACCTTAAGGGCTACGACAACGCGCGGGTCACCCTGCCGTGGGAGCAGGGGCGCGGCGAGGTTTCGATGCCGATGGTCTTGAATCAGTCCTTCGCGACGAAGGAAGGCATCGTGCGCCTGGAGCTCACCAACCGATGGGGCAACGTCGCCGCCGGCCCGCTGGTGAAAGCGGGAACGACGGTCACCTTCGCGCTCGGCGCCGTCAAGGTTGGCGCCGCACCGGACTTCTCAAAGGTCGCGTGGGGCACCGAGGTGGGCGTTTGGAATCCCGCTTGGGCGGGTGGCTCGACGTTCCGCGACAAGCTCGAGTGGAAGTTCCCGACGCCGCTGCCGTCGGGTCGCCTCTATCCCCAAAACGAGCTCGGGGTAACCATCCCGACGGTCCCCGGCACGTATCACCTGACCTACGGCGTCTTCGACGGACAAGACGTCGTGGTGAGCGGCGGCCAAGTCACCGACGTTCGGCTGGGCGCTCCCGCGCAGCGTCGCCTGGGTGTGCTCCGCGCTCCCGTGCGTGAGCTTCCCGAATGCCCCGTCGTGGTCCGAGACTCGAGCTCGCCCTACGTCCAATACTCCGGCGGGCTCTCCGGCTCTGGCTGGGTCACGATCAAGGGGCTATCGCAGGGCGGACGCCAAGTCACCGGTCAGCAACTCATGCGACTCGCGTCCGGGGAAGAAAAGCTCTTCGGCGAGTACGTGGGCGATCCGTCGATCTCGCTGACGAAGACGGCCTACACCTTCTTCCTACCGAACGGCCTCACCGTGCCGGTCGCCATCGCCGCCAAGCCCGGCGACGCACCGGCCGTCACGACCTGGGGACGCCTCGACGTCGACGACGTCGACGTCACGACGGATGACGGCTCGACACGCAAGGTTCGCGGCACGTGGAGCCTCACGAAGACTGACGGCACTCCGATCGTGAGCTGGCCCACGACGGCGGGCCAATTCAAGGTGCCTGGCTGCTCGACGGGCACGGGGATCGACCTGCCCTTTGGCCAGTACAAGCTGTTCGTGCGCTACACGCGCCAAGGCTTCACGCAACCCGCCACCGAGACCTACGCCATCGACCTCAAGCCGTGACTGGCTCTCGGACACGCGATGCGATCTCCAATAGAGAGGCGACGCGCGCCCGGCACCCGGGCGTGACTCGACGCGGCGCGCAAATCTTGGCGGAGCCGGTCCGGTAAGCGGCGGCACCGGTCGTGCATGGCTGGGGCCACCGTCTTCCTTGGAGGCCCCCAATGAACGTCCGCATTGCCTTGCTCGCTGGTCTTGCGTCCTTTGCCGTCGCATGTTCCGGAAACGCCCCGACGGAGCAGGAGGAAGAGACCGACGAGGGCGCGCTTGTCGCCGGCGAGGTCGAATCGAAGCGCTACGCCTCTGACGTGACCTCTGTGGACTCCACGGTGTCTGGCGTCGACGTTTGGGACTACAGCCTGGTGAACAAGGACGGCGCGTCGTACTTCGTCGCGTCCGGCTACCGACTGGCGTCCGGCAAGACTCGCGTGCCGGCGCTCGACATCGTGAGCACCGGTAGCAACGTCTGGTTCCGCTCGCCGAAGGCCAACGAGCCCGTCGTCCTCACGCCGGAGCGCCTGGCCGCTATGACCACCGACTTCGCGGCGCTCCACGCTAGGGTGGAACGCTCGGTGTCGACCGGTACGCAGTCCCTTCGGCCGCTGAGCGCGACGGGGAAGGATTGTGCGAAGTCCCTCGGCATCACCCTCATAGCCGGAACGGTTGCAGCGCTCACGGCTGCCGCCGCCTCGGGTCTCGCCGCCCTGCCGGCGTGCGCCGTCAGCCAAGTCTTGACGCTGGGCGCTTCCTCTCTCGTTTGCGTTCCCCTCGCGGCCGTTACCGGCATAACCGCCGTCGCGGCCATCAGCCTGACGTCGATGGCCACCTGGGGCACGGGAATGGTCTGCGCCGAGGCGGCCGGGTCGGCCCTCAGTCGCTGACAGATGCGTGCGCACGCACTCTGAGCCGGGGCGCGGCTCAGCCCCGCCTCAACTCAGCCGCTCGTTCGCTCGACAGCCGAAGTCGTAGGGAGAGGCGCTTCTTCGTGTGCCGCACCGACACCGACCCGTCGGCCAGCCCTTGCACGCGACAATATGCACTGATATGCATATGCACACTGATGCACCCCGACCCCTTTGAGGTTTTGGCAGACCCCACGCGGCGCAGCGTCGTCGAGGCGCTCCGCGGCGGCGAACGAACCGTGAACGACATCGTCCGCGCCCTCTCGATCCACCAGTCAGGGGTCTCGCGCCACCTGCGCATCCTTCACGAGGCGGGCTTCGTCAGCGTGCGGCCCGAGGGCCCCTATCGGTACTACACGTTGCGTGCCGAGCCCTTCCGCGAGCTCGACGCTTGGCTCGCCGGCTACCGCACGTTGTGGGAAGCCCGGCTCGATCGATTCGCGGCAGCCCTCGCTCAGAAGCAGAAGGCCCGCATGGCCGCCAAAGCCAAAGACACGGAAGACAACGCCAAGGAGAAGAAGCGATGACGAGGACCATCCAACTCGAACGCACCTACGACGCCTCGATGGACGACGTGTGGGACCTGTGGACCACGAAGGACGGCATCGAGTCGTGGTGGGGGCCCGATGGCTTTCGCGTCGACGTCATCGAGCTCGACCTGCGGGCCGGCGGGCAGCTCCACTACGCCATGACGGCGGTAGGCGCCCCGCAGATCGCGTTCATGAAGCAAGCGGGCATGCCGCTCGTCACCAAGACGCGCATCTCGTACACGGAGGTCACCCGCCACAAGCGCCTCGCGTACATGAACCACGTCGACTTCGTCCCCAACCAAGCGCCCTACGAAAACGCGATGAGCGTCGACTTCGGGCCGGCTCCGAGCGGGGTTCGCATCGTCCTCACACTCTCCGCGATGCACGACGACGATTGGACGGGCCGCATGGTTGCGGGCTGGGAGAGCGAGCTCGGCAAGCTCGAGCGCCTCGTCGCCACGCGCCGGGGAGCAGCTCACAAGGGCGGTTGAACGGTGCGGGGTCGCGGGGCACCTGCCCCGACCCCCGCGCACGGGGCGCGCCGCGAGCGCGCATTTGCGATGGCTTCGTGCGAGCCGTCGACGGCACATCGACTACGCTGCCACGATGATACGTGCGTCCCTCGGTGCCTCGCTCCTCGTGCTACTCCCGGTCGCGTGCAGCAGCAGCGAGGCCTCCTCCGCGAACGCCCCCTCCCCCGACGGTGGCGCGCTGGAAGCCGACGCCTCTGGAGACGCTTCGCTTCCGATCGCGGCGCCCGCGTTCAAGAGCGGCAGTCGGCTCAAGCTCCTCGTGCGGCGCGCCGGTGACGCGTTCCAGGTCACGGGCCTCAAGGACGCGCAGCGCGACGAGTTCTGCAACGTGCGCAAGGCGACCGACGGCGAGATGCGGTGCCTCCCGACCAACACGACGCAGGAGATCGTGTTCACCGACGCGTCATGCAAGTCGCCGGTCGCGCGCACGCAGTACATCCCGCCCAAGTGCAACCTCGGAGCGCTTGCGCCCTCGATCGTGTCGACCGTCGCCCTCCGCGCCGACCCCGGCAGCGACGTGTGTGGGACCAGGGCCACGACCGTCTTCGCGGTCGGCTCGCCCATCGCCACACCGGCTTCGGTCTTCTTCCTCTCGGAGGAGGGCGTGTGCACGGCCGTTGCCCCCGGCAGCGGAACCTTCTCAGCCCTCGGCGCCGAGATCCCACCAGCATCGTTCGTGAAGGTGACGACGGCGGACGAAGCGCGCGGGACAGAGCTCAAGGCGCGCTTCGTGGTGAGCGACGATGGGCTACGCCAACTTCAGTCGGTACGCGACAACAAGCACGACGTCGCCTGCCGCCCCGATCGGACTGCCTCGGGGACGCGTTGCTTGCCCACCGAGCGCGCCGACGTGTTGCCCAACATCTTCGCCGACGCCACATGCACCACCAACGCCGCCGTGACGTTCGCTTGCACGGCAAAATACGTGGCCGCGAGGAAGCTGCGCGACACGTGCGATCTCCAGGGTGAGACCTCCCTCTTCACCGTCGGAGCGGTCGTCGCGAGCCCGTTCAGCGGTGGCGGCGGCAGCGCGTGCACAGCCTACGCGTCCCCGACGCCCGTCGTGGGCATCGGCGCGCCGGTCTCGGAGCAGGAATTCCCGAGCGTGGACCGTGTGCTCGCAGGAACCGGCCCCGTGCGCACCGTCGAGTGGCAGAGCGGCGGGCAGACCGTCGCGCGAGACGAGTCGTTCGTCACCGCAGAGGGTGAGCTGTGCTTTCCGCAGCTGCTCGGGGGCTCGGCGCGTTGCGCGCCGCCCACGCGGCTATTCCTCGATGACACGGGGCGGGCGGGCGATGCCTTCGCCGACGCCGCCTGTACCGTGCGGCTGGCCACGGCGGAGGCGTGCGAGACGCTCGCGTTCATCACCATGGCGTCAGGCGTGGAGTGCAGTGGGACGCGGGTCTTTGCGCGCGGCGCAAAACATACGGGGCCCATCTACACCCTCGACGCCGGCAAGGCCTGCGTCGGTGCAGCTGCCGAGGCGACCAAGGCCTACTACGCCCTCGGTGCGGAGCTACCGGCGTCGACCTTTGCTGAAGTCACCAGCGGCGAGCTGTAGCCCACGGCCCCTTCGAACAAGGCACGACCCCGTTCGCTGCGCCTCCGGAGACCCGGCGTGGAACTTGTGGGTCAGTCTGGAACAGCGGCACCTCACCGCTCGGAACGAAACGTCGCCTCGAGCGCTTCAAACTCCTCCGGATCGAGCCATACGCCTCGACACTCGGCGCACACGTCGACGAAGACGAGCGTCGCCGTGCGCCACTCGCGCTCGTTCATTTCGCCATCGCACGCGGGGCACCGGATGGCAGCGCGCGATGGCCTCGTGGGCGCAAATGCGCGCCGCACCATCTCGCCGTCGGGAACGCGCACGCGCGCCAGGTCCCGCGCATGGCTCTCCACGAGTTCGAGGCTCCCGTGCGGCGCAAAGACCGCGAAGCAGCTCTTGCAGCGGTGGAGCGTGGCGCCCGAGGCGTGGCGCTCGTCCAGGAGGGCCACCGGCTGGCTCGGCGCTTCACGGTAGGCCGAAGAGAGCGTTCGATGACGGCAGCGCGGGCAATTCATGAAGGCCGATGGTCCCACGAAAACGCGACACGCGACGCGCTCACCGATGAAGCTGGTATGCGAAGAACAGGTACGTGAGCGCGAGATACGCCGGAAGGGTCACGAGTGATAGCCTGCGCAGGCCGGCCCGCCAGCAAGCCACCGCGAAGGGGACGAGTGGCAGCGCCATGAGACACGGCTCGACCCAGATCATGCGGTCGAAAGCCCAAGCCATCGAGCGCGCGTGGACGTAGCCGAGCGGTGCCATGACAAGGGCCGCGACGAGCATGGCCTTCCGACCTCCGCGGTCCCAGATGGCGAACAGCACCGGCAGCGACGCGACGAAGAGTGCGACGACGTCAGGGACCCAGCGCGACATCACGTGCGCCGCAACGATGGCGCCGAGATAGAGCGCCACAAAGAGTCGTCGGTGCTCTTTGGCCACGAGCAGTAGACCTAGGCCGAGGAACCCAAAGAAGTACGCGACGAGCGCCGGTAGCGCGAGGTACACGAGGATCAAGGCCCCCTGCCCGCTCGCGTAGGCCGCGCCAACCCATGAAGTGATGGCGCAGCATGTGAGCAGAGCGAGGAAGACGCGTCCCATCGGCGAAGGGTACCTCACCCCTCCTCCGTTGGCGCCTCAGCGCGCCCTCAGCATTCCGCTGACGCCTCGCAGCGCGAACGACGGCTCCGCTCGCGCGACGCGCGCCACTACCTCTGGCGTCGACGTGGGCCACCTGGCGGGCGCGCGCGGGAGCTTCGCGAAGGCATCGATGGAATACGAGCCCCAGCCGGTGGAAAATGCATAGGGCGCGCCCGCGACGAACCGCGCGTACGCGGAGAGGGCGCCGGCCCGATCGTAGTGAGGCCGGAGCTCGACGAATTGCGCCGCGATCGCATCGCTCTCGCCGCCCCACTCGGCCCGCAGACCTTGAAGCGATCGCTCGGCTTCCGGCCGCGAGGCATCGAGGTCGCCCGGGGCGAGCTCCGCGACCGGCTCAACGTCCACGGCGAGGCCCGGCCGCGACAGATCGAAGACGTGCGCCGACTGCCCCCCGCTGCCATGGGCGCCGCATCCGTAGCTCCACGAAAACGTCGTCATGAACGCGTGCGCGCCCAAGGTGGCCTCGAGCGACGCGGAAAATGCGAAGTCGTTGGTCGCGTCGCCCGGGGCGAAGTCCGCCACGACGATGCGCTCCCCCGTCGTCACGTCGACGAAGCTCGCGCGATCAACGACGCGCATGGGCTCGGCAGCAAGGTCTTTGCGCTCGCGCTCCGACTCCTCCACGAGCGCCTTTGCGATGTCTCGTTCGACGGTCACATCGTCGTCTACGAAGGTGGCGCAGGGCACGCGACCCACGGCGACTTCCTCGACGTCGAACCGCACCACGCGCCCGCCCACGACGAAATGCGGGCGAGATGCGCGGCCGAGCACGTTGCCTTCGGCGTCGAAGGCCAACGTCAGGTAGCGTTTAGGCTCTCGGGTTGGGTCGTCGGGCGCGTCGCTGGCGCCGCGCGCGTCGTGAAGGCCCCAGGCGAGGTAGGCGCTGCGCGCGAGCGTTTCCGCGTCGAGCGTGGTCGGTGGCTCGGCGTCGGGGCGCGCGTCGGTGTTCACCGAATAGCGCGCGAGCGAGGGGGCGCTCCCCTCGTTGTGCGGTCCCGCGTCGGCGACCTCCACAAGCGCGGGCTCTGGCGCCGCACCGCGCGAGGGATAGGTGTCGGTGTCCGCCGACGCGCAGGACACGAGCAGGAGCGTCAGAAACGGTAACTTCCGCATGCAGCACGTCGTTCAAGGCCCGTGCCGACGACGTTCGCGCCGATTTCGCCGCGCGTTCAAGGCGACCGGTGGCCCCCAGGCCACGTCCGCGGCCCTTGGGACACGCCTACTGCCGCACGAACACGAACGGGATCTGGACCTGCTTCACCTCGCCGGGCGCCGGGAACGACCAGTTGCGGAGCTGCTGCTCGATGCACTTCGCAACCACCGGCTCGTCGCCCGTCGACGTCACGCTCTGCACGGCGCCCGAGGGCGCGATGGTCAGCATCGCCGTCACCTTTGTCGTGGAGGCGGTGCTCGCGCTCCGCTCAAGGCAAGTGCGCTTGACGCCAGCCTTGCGGCTGTTCACGACGCGCTCGATGGACGCTTGATCGAACCCGCCACCACCAGCCGACGGTCCCGCGGGGCCGCCCGGCCCGGGGCCCGCGAGGCCCATCGGCAGCGGCACCATCTGGTTTTGCGCGGGTCCCTTCGACGAGAGATCGGCGGTCGCCTTCTGCGCGCTGCCGAGGTTGGTCGCGGTCGCCACCTTCTTGAGCGTCGCCTCGACGTTGGCTCCGAACGACGCGCGCTCGTCGGCCATCTTCTTCTGCAGATCGTGCAGCAGGCCTGCCGTTGCCGCCGCTTCCATGCCGTTCTCCTCGGCCAGGCGCTTCAAAACCTTCACCTCCGCGAGGGCCGCCGCCAGCGCGTCGGCCGCCTTCTGCGCTTGAACGGCGCGTTCGCTGCTCTCCTTCGCATAGACGAGCGAGCCGCCCACGACGAGCGCGACCACGAGGAAAATCAGGCCGCGAAACGCGTAGACGAGCTTTCGCTCCTCGCGGTAGCTCTTCATCAAGAAATCGCGCGCCGCGCCGCTGAGGGACAACGTCGCGCGCCGCCACAACTCGATGGCGGCCGCGAGGCGGCTCTTGCGCCACAGCTCGGCGACGTCCTTGGAGACGTTCCAGCGTGCCGCGTCGCGCTCGAGTTGCGCCACGAGCATCCGATCGTCACGAGCGTCGGTGATCCAGCCGCGAAGCAGCCCCCATTCTTGCAGCAGCGAGTCGTGCACGAGCGTGAGCCCTGCCCTCTCCTCGATGACGAGTCGCGCGTTCATGAGCGCGCGAACCGCCTCCTTGGCGGCGTCGCCGAAGCGCTTCTCGAGTTCATCGCGCCCCACGTGCGCGCGCGTCCCCTCGGGTGTCGTCATGGCCAACAGGAGCTCGCGCATCTTGTCTTGCGGCATTTTGATGGACGTCAGCGTCGTCGCCGCGTGGTGCTCGAGGGCGCCGCGCATGCCGTCCTTCGCGCTGAAGGCGGCGCGCGTGACGGTCTTCTTCTTCTCGTCGCGGGCGGCCCAAAGGCGGGCCAGACCGAACTGCGCGAGCGGCATAGCGGCCTCCCGATTCGCGAGGTCGGCGAGGATCTCGCGACGCAGGTCGTCGTCTTCGAAGCGGTAGCCATACGCCTCGAGCGATTGGTCGAGCACCTCTTCCCACCCGGCGTTCGAGAGGGGGAGCCAGCGGCTGAATGCCGCGCGAGAGGGCGCGCGCGAAATGGGATCGACGGCGAGCGTGGTGTCGAGCAAGTCCCGACGGGCCACGACAATGACACGCACGCCCACGTGCCCCTCGCCGAGCCGCGACAACAGTTCGAGGGCGCGAAGTCGCGCCTTGTCGCGCTTCGCATCATGGAGCGTCACGATCTCCTCGAGCTGATCCACCAAGAGCACGATGCCCTCGCCCTTCGCGTCGACATCGGCCGCGAGCTGCTCCGCGATGGCCTCGGGGTGCTCCGCGAGCTCTTCGCCGAGAACCTTCGAGAGCGACTCGGTGAGCGTCGCCATGAGATCGGGCCCCGGCGTCACGACGACGCTTCGGTACTTGGTGGGCCACCCTTCGAGGGCGCCCTCTTCGATAGCCGGCACGACGCCCGCGCGCGTGAGGCTGCTCTTGCCCGTCCCCGACATGCCAACGATGCCCACGAGGCCGCGCGTCCGCGAAAGCTCGAGCACGCCGGCCATCTCGGCGGCGCGCCCGAAGAAGACGTCCCGATCGGTGGCCTCGTACCGGTCAAGCCCAGGAAACGGCCCCCTGCCCTCCGGCGGCAGCGCGCGCTCGCGCCCCGCGAGGGCGCTGCGAATGCGCTCGAAGCTGCGGCGCACCGCGTCGGCCGAGCGGGGCCGCGCCTCGCGCGTCGGTGCCACCAGCGAGTCGATGAGCTTGGCCAATTCCGCCGGCACAAAGGGCGCGACGTCGGCGAGCGGCGTGGCGGGTCCGTCTCCGACAATGACCTTCGCGTCAACGCCGCTGTCCCCCTTGTGCTTCGACGCCGCCACCGCGGGGACGTCGCCGGCGAGGCATTGGTAGAGCGTGGCGCCAAGGGAGTAGAGGTCGCTCGACGCCGTGGGCAGCGACATCGTCTGCACGCAGACCGGGTCTACGTAACCGATGGTCCCCGCGATGGGCGAGCCTCCATCGCTTTCTTCGCCGATGAGCGTCGACGCCTTGCGACCGATGGTCTCGGCCGGGAGGTCCTGCTCGAGGCGCGCCCGCCGCTCTTCGTTCTTTTCGGTGTTCGTCCTGAGCGACGCAGCGATGCCGAAGTTGATGAGCTTATGCGTCCCGCCGCTGAACATGATGTTCGACGGCTTCACGTTGCAATGAACGACCTCGGCCGCGTGCGCCGCAGCCAACGCCGACGAGATGTTGATGCCTATTTCGACGGCCAGCGCCACCCTGCGGGCATCGCCGCGCGGCAGGTCCTCGAGCTGCCTGTCCACGCTTATGCCTTCCGCGAACTCCATGACGAGGCCCATGAGGCCGCGCTTCGGGTCCGTCGCGAGCGTGTGGAAGCGAATGACGTTGGGGTGCTGCACGCGGCAGAGCGAGCGGGCTTCGTCGATGACGCGGGCCTGCCACCCCTCGGCCGCCTTCGCCTTGCCGATGTCGAAGACCTTGACGGCGACTTCTCGGAGGTTGAGCCCCGCGTGCTCCTCGACGGCCTTGAAGACCGGCGCCGAGCCCGCCTTGTCGAGCGGCTCCTTGCACAGGTACGGCCCAAGGCGGCGCGCTGCGTCGGGAGCGGCGAGAAATTCGCGGATTGCGGGGCTAAAAGAGGCGGACATCGCGCGACGCTACGTGACCGAGCGGGAGCTGTCCACGGCGGGTCACGCGGGGCGCCGAACGGGAAGATCGCTCGCTGCGGGGCCAGCTCCGCCGGCCGCGCGGGGAGCGGGCACACCCTGGCACACGGGCGGGTCCGAAATCCCCGCGAGGAGCGTTGGCATCGGCGGGCCCGGATGTTGCTCGCCGCCGCGCATGACGCACCGCCCCGTGGACCTTGCATCGCTCCTCCTCCGCATCGCCAGCACGACCGCGATGGTCCCGCTCTTGGGTTTGGCCTGTGGCGGAAGCGTGCAGCTCGATGATGTCGCTCCTGGCGGCGGCAGCGACGGCGGGACGTCGTCCGCGGACGACACGACAACGCGAACGGACGCAGGACGCACCATGCGGGACGGCGGTCGCGAGGCGTCGACGCCAAAACCACCCGTGACGGATCCGCCAGACGTGCCCATCATCAACGTCGACGCGGGCCCCATCGACTTCTCCAGTTGCGGTGAGCAAGGCAAGCGCCCCTCCGCGAGCACCTGCGACTACTACGAGCGTCAGGTACCGTGCGAGATTGCAGGCGACTTGCCAACGGGATCACTGAGCCCGCAGCAATGCGCCACCTACTGCGACGCACCGCCCAACCAGGCGGCCTATTGCTTCGTATCCGGCTCCGGCGTTGCCCGGCTGCTTTGCAACGCTTGTCCCGGAGGCCGTCGGCCCGCCGTCTACGCGCCGGGCGCTCTCGACGACGTCACGACGCTCGAGGGCGCCTTCTTCGCGCGGCTCGCCGAGCTGGAGGCCGTATCCATCGAAGCCTTTCGCGGCCTCGCCGACGAGCTAATCGCGCACGGCGCCGGAAGCGATCTCCTCTCGCGCGTCGAAGCGGCGCGCTCCGACGAAGTCCGGCACGCAGCGCTCGTCGGCGAATTGGCTCACGAGGCCGGCTGCGAGGTTCCCGGGGGGCATCACGCAAGCCCCGAAGTGCCGCGCGAGCTCGCCGTCATCGCGCTGGAGAATGCCGTCGAGGGGTGCGTCCGCGAGACCTACGGCGCGCTCGTGGCGATGTTCATCGCAAGGCGAGCGACGGCGCCGCGCGTGCGAGAGATCTTCTCGGGCATCGCCCGAGACGAAGCCAACCACGCGGCCCTCTCTTGGGATCTCCACCGCTGGCTCGACGCGCGACTCGATGCGTCCTCGCAAGCCGCCGTGCGGGCGGCGATGCTAGAGGCCGCCCGCGAGCTCCGGCGCGAGGTCGCCCTCGGGACGTCACCGCGCTCGCTGGGGGTACCCGGCGGCCAAGAAGCCGAACGACTCGTCGACGAGCTCGCGCGCGAGCTGTGGGCGGCGTAGGTCGGCACCGGACCGACGGCGCGGCGGAGGTGAAGCGCTACGCGAGCCCGACGTAGATGTTCTGAACGTCGTCGTCTTCGTCGAGGCCTTCCAAGAACGCTTCGACCTCGGCGCGTTTGGCGTCGTCGACGGCGACGGGGTTCTTTGCCTTCCAAATGAGCTGCGCCGAGGTGACGGTCCACTTCCGATCGGCGAGCGCCTTGCTCACGAGATCGACGTCACCGGGCTCAGTAAAGAATCGCGTCGTGCCGTCGTCGTCGCTCTCGAGATCTTGCGCGCCGCTCTCGATGGCCGCCTCTTCGGCGTCGACACCGACGGCCGGCGGCGTCGCCTCCACTTGCCCTACGCGGTTGAAATCCCACGACACGGAGCCCGACGCGCCGAGCTGGCCCTTCCGGAAGAGGACGCGCACGTTCGCGGAGGTGCGGTTGCGGTTGTCGGTAAGGCACTCGACGATGACCGGCACCTGATTGGGCGCGAAACCTTCGTACGTCACCGTCTCGTATTGAACCGGCTCATCGGTGAGCCCGGCGCCCTTCTTGATGGCGCGCTCGAGCGTGTCTTTCGTCATCGACGCCTTCTTCGCGGCCTCAACGGCCATGCGAAGGCGCGCGTTGGAGTTCGGGTCCGCGCCGCCGCGCGCCGCCACCATGATCTCCTTGGCGAGCTTCGAGAACATACGGCCCTTCGCGTTGGCCGAAGCCTCGCGGTTCTTTTGCTTCCACTGTGCGCCCATGGCGAAAGCCCATAACCCAGCGGCGGCCAGCGGTCACGGGCCCTTCGCCGAGAGACGGTCTCGTACGATGGCGAGGTTCTGAAGCGCGGCCCCGTAGCCGGGGTTCACGGCAAGCTCAGCCAGGAGCGCCGCCTCCGCCCGCGCCCAGTCACCGCGACGCATGTGAACGACCGCGATGTTGTTGCGAACGATGGGCTCGCGGGGGTCGATGGCAAGCGCCGTCGCGTAGTCGCCCATCGCCGCGTCGAGGTCGCCGCGCAGTTGGCGCGCTTGCCCCAAGGTAAAGCGCGCCAACGCGGACCGCGGCGCGGCCGCCACGGCGGCTTTCCCGAACGACAAGGGATCGCGGTAGGCGCTCGCACCGCCAAACGTCAGCGCCGCGAGCGCCGCCGCCGTCACACACGCAAACGCTAGGAAGAGCGCGCGTTCGATGCGCGCGTGGTCGAGCAACTCCGCAACGACGAGGAGCGCGCCTGCGGTGGGCAAGTACAGTCGGTTCTCGAGGGCGAGCGAGCCGCCCACGAAGAGCGTCGGAACGAGGGGAAGAACGTAGAGCGCGCCGCCGAAGATGAGCACCGCCGTCCGCGGTTTGCCGCCGCGGCGAACGACGAGGGCGATAAGGCTAGCGGCGAGCGCAAGCGAGAGCGCGCCGGGCCACAAGGTCGTGTCTTCGAGCGTGGCGATGGGGGCGAGGTTCACGGGAAAAAGCAGCTTGCCCGCGCTAGCCACGAGCAAAGGCGCGCGACGGAGCGCCGCGGCGACGTCGAGCGGTGGCGGCCCAGCTCCCGGCAGTGCCCGAGTTCGCGCGGCGAAGAAGAGCGCGATAACCGACGCCCACCCGATCGAGTGCGCCGCGACGCGCCAGCATCGTTGACGTGCGCTGGACTCATCTTGTGGGACGCAGCGGCCCCACGCCAAACAGAGGAGCGGCACGACCACCGCCGTCTCCTTCGTGAACATCGCGAGCGCGAAGGTCACGATGTGCAGCGCACGCCACCGGACCGCGCGGGCGCCGACACGGGCTTCGCCATAGGCCAGGACGGAAGCGAGCGAGAACACCGCCAAGAGCGAGTCGTTGCGACCGGGAATCCACGCCACCGCCGGCACGACCACGGGGTGGACAGCGAAGAGCACGGACGCGACCGTCGCGACGGCACCGCTCAGCTTTGCACGACAGAAGAGGACCCAGACGAGCCACGACGCGCCGAGGTGAAGGAGGACGTTCGTCGCGTGATAGCCACCGGCGGCCGCCCCAAAGAGACGCGCGTCGAGCGCATAGGACAGCGTCACGACGGGCCGGACGTAGGTGTGGGCCGCTTCGGCGGCGTGAAAGTAGCTCCGCGCGAAGGCGCGCCACAACACGCCGGCGCTCGTCAGAAACGCTTGGTCGTTGGCAATGAGCGTGAGGTCATCGAGCGAAGTGAAGCCGAAGCCGACATACCGTCCGTGCACGAGGAGCACGATCACCGGCAGCAGCAAGCGGCGCGCGATGCGCATCATCCAGCGCGGGAGGTCGCCTTCTTCTTGGGCTTCGCGCCAGCGGCCTTGGACTTCGGCGCCTTCGGTGACGCTTTCTCCGCGCTTCCCTTGGCCTTCGTCGCCGCCGACGGAGCCTTCTTCGAGGCGGCCTTCACTTTGGGCGCTTTGGGCGCGGCTGCCTTCTTTACCGCGGGCGCTTTCTTCAGGGCGCTCTTCTTCGCCGAGACCTTCTTCACCGCGGGCGCTTTCCTTAGGGCGTTCTTCTCGGCGCTCTTCTCGCCGACCACGAGCGCGGGCATCGACGGGGCCGAGGCCGCTGCCGGCGGCGCGACGCTCGATGGCACGGCGGGCACGCCGATGGCGTCCTCGATGGCGCGGCGCGTACGACCGTCCTTCATCTCGACCTTGCGGTACGCGATCAAGGCCACCTGCCGCGTGGTGCCGGCTTCGAAGACGATGCCCGCGTCGTCGGCAAAGAGGAGCACGTCAAAGAGCGGGGTGTTGCGCTTCGCGTCGGCGTCGGCGAGCACGCGGCGCTCGAGCGTCCCCGCGAAGGAGCCTTCGAGCTCACCGTCGAGGCGGTCTTCCGGCGCTAGGTCCTGTCCGTCCCAGCTCTTGCCCGCGAGGCGCAGTTGCTCCTCGGCGATGGGCCCGAGGTCGAGCACGTCGGCGTCGGTGGCCACGGAAACGGCGGTGAGGCGAAGCGGCCTGAGCGGGAGCCCCTGCGCGCGCCGCTCGCGATTGTCCATGGCGTCGAGGTTCGGGACCGGCCCCAGCCATGCGCCGAGCTCGCTTTGGACGAGCTCCTCCGAGAGCGCGTCCAGCTCCGCGAAGGCACCGAAGATCTCTGTGACGTCGACCTTGCCGGTGTTGAAGGGAGCCACGATCGCTTGCGGGCGCTTTGCCGTGGTCACGGTGTCTCTGGACATGGGTTGCGGGTCTCGGGTCGGCCAAAGCGTGACGCCGCACGATCGCGGGACCACTCCGAAGCTGACGCTCGCCGTCCTACCACACGCCTGGCGCGTGCGCGATCGACGGGGATGTCTATCGCGCGAGGGCGCCCCACCGGCGCCTCACCGCCGCTTGCTGCGCGGGCCTTCGATGAGCTGCTCGGTGCCCGTCTCGACGTACGCGCCGTCCCGGAAGGAGTAGCGGACGCGCTTGCGATCGCCGTGGTAGAGCCACGTGTCGACGGCGATGTCGCGCTTCGTCTCGCCCTTCTCCGACGCCTTCTCCGACACGTAGAGGAAGGCGAAACGACCGGCGAGCGGAACGCGAGCGACGACGGCGTGGCAGCGCCCGCGCGCCGCGTAGAAGACGAGCTCTCGTCCCTCGGGAACCACGAGCTCGTCTGCGCCGTCGCCGTCGATGTCATGGGGGCGCGCCGTAGAGCGCTCCGGTGCGGCGACGCAGTCGGCTCCCGTTCCGGGTTCCGTTCCGCCCTCCGTTCCGGCTTCCCTTCCCGCTTGCCCCACCGCCGACGCTTGCGCCGCGATCGCGCCGGCACCGGCATCTTGCGCGATGCTGGGAGCCATCGGTGGCTTGCTCGGCTCCTCTAGCGCGGGCGGCGGGGAGCGTCCGCATGAGGCGATGAGCGCGCCTAGCGCGCAGGCCCGCGCGAGGACCTCGCCAGCCCTCACCCGCGGCTCACGCGAAGCGCGCGGCCCGACGGGAGCCGCGGGCGCGAGGTGGGCCTCAGCCGCCGCTCGTCGCGTCGTGGGGGCCGTCGCTCGCGGCGTCGGTGCCGCCGTCGCCGGCCGGACTCGCGCAGAAGAAGTCGACGTAGGTGCGGATGATGACGCCAAAGTCTGTGGTGTTTGGATAACACGCCGCGCCCGGGCCCGTACCCTTGCGGAAGTCGTCCGCGCAGCTCGTCGCCGACGAGAAGCTGCCGCAAACGTCCGTCCAGGCGTCGTCGAGGCACTTCGTGTAGGCCTTGAACTGGGCGTCGTTGCCCGCGGCGACGGGGCACACCTTCTCACAGGCCGCGCGCTGACACTGCTCAGCCGCCTGGATCTTGGCGCCGCACCCGGCTGTCGACTTGTCGCCCGTCAGATGGGCGACGCAGCCGCCGTAGTTCACGTTCGTCGATCCCGCCGTTGCCACGGTGGCTCCACCCGCGCAGGCGATGCAGTCGGCATTCGCCGGAGCCGCGTTGAAGGCGTCGCACTTGGCTTGATCGTAGCCAGCATGCCCGTAGGAGCACTCCGAGAAGGCTGCGGCTTGCGATGGCGAGCACCGTCCCGCGCGCATCGGCGCCGGGGGCTGCCAATTCGGCTCGAAGGCGCTGACGTCTTGCGGCTCGCACGTCACCGCCGCATCGACGGCCCCTGCCGCATCGGGCGTCGTCGTGACCTTTCGATCGGCGGCCGTCGCCTCGACGTTGCCCGCGTCGGAAGGCGCCGTCGCCTCGTCGTCGCTCGAGCATCCGTAGGAAAGCGCGAGGGAGAGCGAGAGCGTGCCGAAGGAAGCGAGAAGTACTTTGGGGGAGCGGTGCATCGGCGCTGTCGATAGCCGAAGTTCAGGCCCAAAAAAAGCGCGCGCGCAGCGGCGGAACGGATTCGACCGCCACCGGGCAGACTCGATGGCGTTTATCGAGGCGACGAGGCTCGCCTAGAGTCCTGAGTCAGAAGTTCGCTCGCCGAATGTCGCGCCCCCTCGTCGAGCGAGGGGCGCGAATTCGTCGGCCAAAGTCACGGGTGTACTCGGCTCCTGTCCTGCGACGTTGGTCCCCGATTCACCACCGGCTGGCAGTCCGAGGACTCTGCCGGCCGCGAGGCCGAGCCGCTGGACGCGGACCGGAGGGGTCGCCTGGACGCCTCGGTCCATCGGCGAGCTTGTTGAGCGCGCTTGACGGCCGAGATCGCGCTGGAGGCGCTCGGGCGGGGTGCCAGCTCGAGCGCCGGACCAACCCTTGGTCGCGCGCTTCCAGCAACATCGCCTCAGAGACGGCGTCGCATGCGCCGCTGGCGACGAAGGTTGGCTCTGTCGGCCGCGAGGGCGCGGACGTCGTTCAGTGAACGGTCTCGCGCGAGCTCGAAAGTCGAGCGCGTCCACGTCGTCTGGAGCGAACGTCGGCCGTCGGAGAAGAACACGCGCCAGTGGCGCTCCAAGCCTGTGGTGCCTCGGCGAGGCGCCCGTGGAGATCGGGCGTCGGACGGGCTATCGAGCCCCCCCTTTCCTTCCGCCCTCCCCGTGGTCGATCGAGCACGGAGACTGCGGGATCGCTCGGGTGGCCCAGCTCTGCCCGTTGCAAGTCTGGGTGCCGACCTGCGGGAGAAAACGGAGAGCCCATGAGTCCGGCAGCGGAGTCGTCGGGCCGTTGGCACCGATGAGGACCGTGGGTGTCTGCTGCGGAACGTGAAGCGGACTGGCCGTATGCGCGTGGGTCGCGCCGTTGAAGGTGCCGGTGATGCCATCTTGGCCACCGAGCGACGGAGCGCCCGGCGTAGAGGCGACGGCGCCGTCGGGCGCGGTGACGCTGGTACCGGAGTCCGAACCGGCGGCGCCCCCTTCCCCGTTCGCCACTACGCCACCGTCTGCCGTCGTCGTCCCCCCATCCGCGGTGGCGGGACTGCCATCGGTGCCGCTGCTACTGCACGCTGCGAGGGATGCGCCCAACGAGAGGGATGCGAGAACGAACGTCGACGCGAGGAGGGAGCGGGGAACTGCGGCGGAACGAAGGAGGCCCATGGGAGCCATGTCAGACGATTCCGTGGGCTGGCACAAGCGCTAGCCCTTGCGAGCGCATGGACATGCGGCGCGGCTGGCGGCGGTGATAGTTTTCGGCCATGGGGAAAGCTGCCCTTATCCTCGCGGCCATCGTCTTGACCGCGTCTGCGTGCAAGAAGCCCAACGCCAACGACTGGGCGCTCGAGCGCTACGGCAACGTGGGCGAAACGTTGCGTCACGACACCGAGAACATGTTCGCGCTCGCCGAAGGCGTCGCGGGCGGCCTCAACCCGTCCGCCACGGCGGCGCTGCCCCGCCCCTACCTCGTGTTCAAAGTCGCCTACGGTCCCGACACCAACCGACTCGACTTCCACCGCATCAACAAGGCGCTCGACCCCTCACCCCCCATCGCCAGCGTGCGGAGCGTGGCCGTTGTCCGATACGTCACAGACTTCACCTACCAGGGCACGGTCCGCGTGCGCGGCGGCGGTCACGTGGTGCAGGGAACCTACAAGGACATGATGCTCGTCACCTTGATCGATCGAGAGACCAAGGCGGCGCGCAAAATCGCCGTGACAGGCCAGGAGGACGCCGACCTGACGGCGGCCCTCGAAGGTTTGCCATCGGCCCCGTGAGGCGGCCAGGGCGGCCGCGAGTCGACCAAAGCCGCGGGAAAGCGCGTCCTGAACCCCTCGTTCGCCCGCGCTTTTCCCTTGAGTCTCCAGAATGACGGCCAAATCGGCGGCTTTTGCCCTCCGCGGCTCAAACGTTGGGATCGCTACAAAATCGCCGGCCGACGTGGTAACTGCCGGTACGCATTTTCTGGCACTTGCAGACCCCCTCCCCTTCGAGAAGAGAGAGAGAATCCCGTGGCCGCTCGCATCCCCCTAGACCGCATCCGTAACATCGGCATCTCGGCTCACATCGACTCCGGCAAGACGACGCTCACCGAGCGCATCCTGTTCTACACGGGTCGAATCCACAAGATCCACGAGGTGCGCGGCAAGGACGGCGTCGGCGCCAAGATGGACTCGATGGATCTCGAGCGCGAGAAGGGCATCACGATCCAGTCGGCCGCGACCTACTGCGTGTGGAACGGCTCGCAGGATCAAATCCAGCCCCACAACATCAACATCATCGACACGCCAGGCCACGTCGACTTCACCATCGAGGTCGAGCGCGCCCTCCGCGTCCTAGACGGCGCCATCCTCGTGCTCGACTCCGGCAAGGGCGTGCAGAGTCAGTCGATCACCGTCGACAAGCAGATGAAGCGGTACCACGTCCCGCGCATCGCCTTCGTCAACAAGATGGACAACCCCGGCGCCAACTACGAGCGCGTCGCGGAGATGCTCAAAGAGAAGCTCAATCACCACCCGGTGACCATCCAGGTGCCCATCGGCGCCGAAGCCGACTTCAAGGGCATCATCGACCCGATCATCGGCAAGGCCTTCTTCTTCGAAGGGAACGACGGCGAAGTTATCCGCGAGGTCGACGTCCCCGAGGAGTTCGCCGCCGCCACCAAGGCCGCTCGCGAGAAGATCATCCAAGACGTCGCCGACGTCGACGACATCCTCGCCGAGAAGTTCATCAACGAAGAACCCATCTCCGTCGAAGAGCTCCGCGCCGCCATTCGCCGCGCCACGCTCGCCCTCAAGATGACGCCCGTCATGTGCGGGTCGGCCATCAAGAACAAGGGCGTCCAGCTCTTGCTCGACGACGTCGTGCACTACCTCCCGAATCCGACAGAGATTAAGAACGAGGCCCACAACCAGGACAAGGGCGAAGAGAAGGTCGTCGTCGACTCCGATCCGACGAAGCCCTTCGTCGGTCTCGCGTTCAAGCTCCAGCAAGACAAGTACGGCCAGCTCACCTACTTCCGCGTCTACCAAGGCACGGTCTCGGCCGGCGACACGATCTTCAACGTCTCAAACGAGATGCGAAAGGTCCGCGTTCCCCGCATGTTCCGCATGCACTCGGAAGATCGCGAAGAGATTCCGTCGGCGGAAGCCGGCGACATCGTCGCCTTCTACGGCGTCGAGGCGAGCTCCGGCGAAACCTTCACCGACGGCAAGGTCAACGTGACCCTCACGTCGATGCACGTGCCGGCGGCCGTCATCTCGCTCGCGGTCGCGCCGAAGGATCGCTCGACGGAGGTCAACTTCTCCAAGGCGCTCAACCGCTTCACGAAGGAAGACCCGACCTTCCGCGTCCACCAAGACGAAGAGTCGCAGCAGACGATCATCAGCGGCATGGGCGAGCTCCACCTCGACATCTACATGGAGCGCATGCGCCGCGAGTACAACTGCGACGTCATCGCGGGCAAGCCGCAGGTCGCGTACCGCGAGACGATCACGCGCCGCGCCGAGATCAACTACACGCACAAGAAGCAGACCGGCGGCTCCGGGCAGTACGCCAAGGTCATGGGGTACATCGAGCCGCTCCCGGCCGACGCCGTGGAGAGCTACGAGTTCGTCGACGACGTCACCGGCGGCTCCATCCCGCGCGAGTTCATCAGCTCCTGCGACAAGGGCTTCAAGGAAGGCGTCCGCAAGGGCACGATGATCGGCTTCCCCGTCGTCGGCATTCGCTGCGCCGTGAACGACGGCGCGTCGCACGCCGTCGACTCGTCCGAAATGGCCTTCAAGACGGCGGCCCTCATGGGCTTCCGCGAGGCCTATCAAGCGGCGGCGCCCACGATCCTCGAGCCCATCATGAAGGTCGAGATCGACGCACCGACGGAGTTCCAAGGCTCCGTCGTCGGTCAGGTCAACCAGCGGCGCGGCGTCATTCTCGAGACCGTCGCTGGCGACAGCGTCAGCATCACCTGCGAAGTCCCGCTGAACGCCATGTTCGGCTACTCGACGGACCTCCGCTCGGCGACGCAAGGCAAGGGGACCTTCACCATGGAGTTTGCTCGCTACGCCATCGTGCCGAAGCAAGAGCAAGAAGAGATGACGAAGAAGTACCGCGAGAAGCTCGCGCTCGAAGCCAAGAAGTAGGCCGCTCGGCTTGCTTGCGCGCCGGAAGGCCGAGTCCTCGCGGGCTCGGCCTTCTGTCTTTGTGGGTCCAAGCGAGGCGCGACTCGGCGCGTGCGGAACGAGGTGGCGCGCTCCACCCCCTTCGGCGATGCTCCAGCGCATGGGGCGTGCATGGTGCGCATGGTGAAGGGAGCGTCGCTCGTCATCACGGCTGCGCTGTTCTTGGTGAGCTGCCGACGTGACTCCGCGACGGCGCCTGCGAGTCGCGACGCCGGCGTCCCCGCAGAGGTCCGAACAGCTGACGGCCGCATCGTAGGTCCCGCGCTCGGCGCCGGCTGGACATGGGCTGCGAATCGCAAGGCCGAGGGCGGCATCGCCATGCAAGAGCTCAAGTGGCAGCGCGCCACCGCAAACGGCTCGGTCGTCCTCTACGCGAAGGAGTACACGGCCGAGGGCGAGACGCTCGAGTCGCTCAAGCGCCGCGACTGGCGCGCCACCTATGGCGCGACGTTCAAGGCGATTCGCACGCTCGAGACCCGCTCGGCGGTCCTGAGAAATGAGCTCGCCCTTGAGGTGACCGTGGAGGGGGATGACCCGAACGGCCGCGCGCTCATGATCCATGAGCTCTACGCCCCGGTGCGGGGGCGCCTGCTCATCGTCACCGATGCGGGGCCCACGAACGAGCTTCAGGGGCGCGCTCAAGAGGTCGCCGCGTGGCGAGGTGCCGTGCGCTTCGCGGTCATGCGCTGAGGTCGCCACCCACGACAAGGCCCAGTTCCCTAAAACGGGCGAGGGCGGAACTTGCGCGTTCGCCCAGCGGCCCCGCAAGGAGCGCCGCGAGCGCGGCATCGCTCGAGTCCACCGCTTGAAGGACGCGCAACCCGGTGGCGGAGAGGCGGAGCGTGCGCCGAACACCGTCGGTGGAGCGCCAGATGGCGATCACCGTCGCGTGGGCGGCGGGCGCGACCGTCGTCGGATCTTCGGCGCGGCGCACCGCCGAGACGTCGCTTCCGTATCGACGCAGACCGAAGGGGGTAACGAGCCGAAGCGCTCCGCGCGCTTGCGCCGGCAGCACGGCGGGCGCTGGCGCGGCGCCAATGCGGCGCTCCGCGAGCTCGAGATCCGCCAGGTCGACCACCCAGGTCGGCAGCGTGAGGGCTTCGCAGTTCGCGCGAAGGATGTCGACGAGCCCCGACGCGGCGAATCGTGTCTCCACCGGCGGCCGCTCGCGGCCGACGCGGGCGACGAGCTGGGTCCACGCGTCTTCGCCCAAACGACCGACGACAACCTTGTGGGTCGTCGGGAAGAGCGCTGCGGCGCTCTCCCGCAGCGTGTGGACGTAGGCTCGACGCCACACCGATAGCCGCTCGGCGGCGGGCGACGCTTCCTCGAGGCCGAGCTCGCGAGCTGTCTCGGCGTGAGATTTTCGGCCGAGCACGTAGTCGAACATCGTGTGCTGAATGGACGCGAGGTTCATGCCGCCTTCTCCGCCGCCTTGTTTCCGTTCACGTCCGTGAGAGCGCGGTCCGCTTCGCGCCGGGCGCGCTCGATCTCACCCACCAGGACCTCGAGTTTGGGCAGCTCCGAGTCCCATTCGAGCAGCGTCGGGATGAGGCGCCGGGCTCGCGCCAACGTGTAGCGGTAGAGGTCCCACACAGCGTCCACGACGTGCCCTCGATGCGTGTCCACGATGACCGAACCGGCGACCGTGTGACCAGCGACGTGGATCTGCTTCACGGCATCGAGCGGGAGAGCGTCGATGTAGCGCTTGGCGTCGAAGCCGTGGTTCTGACTGTTGACGTAGACGTTGTTGACGTCGAGAAGAAAGCCCGCGCCCGACTCACGAAACACGTGGGTCAGAAACTCCGGCTCGGACATCGTCGCGCCGGGCATCTTCACGTAGTAGGTCGGATTCTCGAAGACGAGCGGCACGTCCGTCATAGCGCGCGCCTCTGCGATCCTCCGCAGCACATGCTCCAGGGCCTCGTCGGAGCACGGCAACGGCAAGAGATCGTGGACGTGTTTGCCGTCGAGGACGGCATAACAAATGTGGTCGCTCCAGAACGGAGCGTCGATGGCGCGGCACAGCGCGCCAACATCGCGAAAGAGCTTCCGATCGAGCGGGTCGAGCCCGCCGATGGACATCGACACGGAGTGCGGAACGAGAGTCCAACGTTCCGCGCAGCGCTCGAGGTCACGACCTCGGTTGCCACCGAGGTCGATCCAGTTCTCGGGAATGATCTCGAGCCAATCGATGGCGTGCTCGTGCTTCTCCAGGAGCTCGGCCATGAACTCCGTGCGCAAACCCAAACCAAATCCTGCGACCTTCATGCGACCTTCACCTGCTGCGGATGTGTCCTCATCAGCAGGTGCTGTGCCGCAACACGGGCGCGCGGAGACCGGCGTCACCCGGGAGCGACAGCCAAAGCGCGCGCGATTTCGTCTGGGCGAGCGCCCCCACGCGGCAGACGCACGCGGGAGACATGATGGGCCGTTGCCCAAAGCGGTGAGGGCGGGCAGTGCGCCCCTCCCGGCGCGGTGGTGTGAAGCGCGCGCGGGGGTCCTCAGAACTCGCCGACGAGGGCCACGCCCGAACTGCCCTTCGCGACTTGCGGCACGACCCGAACGGAGCCGAGGTCGTTGCGAACCAGGACCGTCTTCGGCGACGCGAGCCCGTAGATGAACATCGCGGCGCCAGCGGCCTGCGCGGCGCCGTCGATGGCGAGGAACATTCGGCCCGTCGACGAGTCGGTGCTCGCCATCTGGATGAACGGGCCCACGACGGGGGCGTAGAGCGCAGCGAGGGGATTCGAGGCGCGACGGCAGTTCGCCGTCGAACCGTAGGGATACGAGCCGTCGGCACACTGGTAGCTTGTTGTGTCGGCGGCGATCGCGGCCGACATCGCGGAGATCAAGTAGAGCGTCCCGAACGTGACGGCGCCCCCGATCACAAGTCCACGACGCGTGCGACGCTCGGGGTGATAGCCGGCCGGCATGGGCGCGCCTTCCTCGTAGTCGCCGATCGTGGCGGGCCCTGAGAGCGCAACGCTCTGGGGAACGTAGCTCGGCTGCGTCTGCTGCTGGAGCGGCGCCACAAACTCGCCGTTGGCAGCGGGCGCGCTCGAGGCCGGCTGTGTAGGCGCGGCGGCCGCTGGCGCCTGTTGGGCGGACGCCGAGCTGGCGAGGAAGAGGGAAGCAACGAGCGTGAGGGAGGACGTGATCGAGCGCGACATGCTCGCGTCATGAGCAAGGGCCACGCCATGCGGATATTCACCGCAAAAGTGGGGGGCCCGAAAAATGTGTGAACGGCAGCTCTCGGTCGTCGGTGACGCCGTGTCAGCCCAGTCGCCTCGCGTCGCCTCGCGAGGAAGTGATTCGACGCCCGCCGACGCGGTCGGCACCGTCCGAATAGGCCTCGCCACGCCGCACTCGCTGGGCGACAAGGCCTCGCTCGTCAAGCTAGGGGCACGACTGGCCCGTCACGTGGCTGTAGCAGTCGCCGCCTTCGTGAACCCAGCTGGTCGGGTCGGAATACAGCGGCGGATGGCAGCCGCAGATGCGCTGACGCTCTTGGCCCGCGTCGCAGCTGAAGGTCCCCATGGTGGCCCAGTTGGGACCGCAGTCCCCCTCTTGCGGGGCGCCGCAGAGGTTGCCGCCACCGCCCCCGCAGAAGTCGGGCCAGGCGCAGGAGCCGCACCACTCGCTGCGCCCGCAGTTGTCGTAGACCGAGCCGCAGCTGTTGCCGCCGCACGCGGAGACCGACGTGCAGCCGCAGCCGTTGGGTCCAGCGCTACCGCCGCCGCAGGTGTCGTAACCCGAGCAACGATCGGGGCAGTTGACGGTCTGGCCGCAGTTGTTCTTCGCAGACCCGCACGCCTTGCCGGCGCAGGTGGTCTTGGCGAGCTCCGGCACGCAGGTGCACACCGTCGCTCCGGCGGTGCCGCCGCAGACGTTGCCCGTCGCGCACGGCGCGCACCGCGCGGGGTCTTGGCAGCCGTTCTGGGCGTCCGTCGGGACACACTTCTGGTTGCAGTTCTTCGTGCCGGGCGAGCACGCGCCCACGACGCAGGCACCACCCACGCAGGCGATCGTCCCCGCTCCGGGGTTGGGGCACGACGCCGCGCTGCACTGCGTTGGCGAGCACCCGTAGGTCGGATCGTTGACGTTCACGCACTTTCCGCCGCACAGCTTGAAGCCCGGCTTGCAGGCCAAAACGCACGCGCCCGAAGCCGTGCAACTCGCGGTGCCGTTGGCCGCGTCGCACGGCGCACACGACGTGCCTCCGCACCCGTGCTGCGCGTCGGCCTCTACGCAAGCGTCGCCGCAGCGCTTGTAGCCGGCCTTGCACCGCAGGACGGTGCAGAGGCCGAGCTCGCACACGTAGTCGCCGTCGTCGAGATCGGGGCACGGCGTGCAGCCGGTGGGGCGACAACCGAAATACGGATCACCGGCGCTCACGCACCGCCCGTTGCAGAGCTTCTCACTGGCGCCGCAAGACGGCGAGCCACCGTCGGTCGCGAGCGCTGCGCCGGCGTCGAGGCGCGGCGTCACCCCCGCGTCGCTGCCCGGCGCCACGGGCTTCAGCGAACCTTCGCCGCACGTCGCTCCCGAACATGCGGCGGCATCGTCGATGAGGGCGGCGCGGCACTGGCCCGCGACGCAGGTCGTCGCGTCGTCGCAGGCGATGCCTTTGCATTCGCGGCGCAACACCACGGGAAGGTCGAGCTCGCGATTGGGTGCAAAACGCAAGATTCGACGCGCCACGATGCAGCCGGCGTACGCCGTGTCGGGGCCGCACTCGCTCGCCGGCCGATCGACACCGAGAAGGATACGAACGTTGATCTTTGCGTCGCGCGAGGCGCCGGGCACGATGGACAAGCTGCCGATGCGCGCTTCGCCTTGCCTGCCTTGCGTTCCTTCGCAGCGCGTCGTTTCGATGACGCGTTCGCCGGAAGCGCCGTCGGTCACGACCTTGACGACGAGGCCCTTTGTCTTGGCGCACGGCACCGATGTGGAGAGCTCGAGCAAGATGCTCGTCGGGGCCTCCTGACAAGCGGAGACCGCGCAAGCCACCAACGCGGCCGCGCCCAGCGCGAAACTGCCTCGCCCCCGCATGAGCGCAGTCTTACGCGTCTTCGCGAGACGGTTGCCCCCGAGGCCGCAAATCGTGCCGTAATTTTCGCGCGGAGCGCCGATCGGTAGCCCCCGAAGTCGCCCCCACTGGATTGTTACGACACGCGAAGCTCTTGGACGACAGCGCCGCTCGGCAAGGACACAACCAAGAGGCGTCCCTTCGCGTCAAAGAGGACCGCGCGATCCTGTTGGAAGCGGAGGCCCACGCCGGCCGACGCGGCGTCCTGCGATGAAAGCGCGCCATCGAGCTGCACCACGACCGAGGGCGTCTGGGAGGCGACGGCGAAGACGTAGACCGCGGTTCCCTCGGCCGACGCCGTGGGGAAGGCGACCCAATGCGAGCTGAGCCAAGGCGGAACGCTCGCCACGGCTGCCGTCACGGGCAACTGACGCGCGATACCGCCGCCACGTTGGATGAGCGCTCGCAGCGGACCCTGCTCGACGTCAGATCGCCACCAGCCCGCGAGAACCCCGTCGCCAGAGCACGCCGAGAGCGCCCGTCGCTCCGCCGCGCCAGCGAGCTCGGTCCGGCCTCGCAGCGTCAGCGCCAACGGGTCGAAGGTCCAAAGCTCGGCCCCCTCACCTTTCGTGCGTTCGAAGTACGCCGAGACCGCCCCCTCCTCGCGCGCCACGAAGCGAATGGCCGTCGCAGGCTCGTCCACGGTCCACAGATGCTCCCATCCGTCCTGCAAGGCATCGATGGCGAGGAGGCGTCCCCCCTGCGCGACGAACCAGCTTCCTCCGTCAAAGGTCGTGGCGAACGCTTGCGCCGGCGCGTCGCACCACGGGCGCACCCGACAACCAAGAACGTCAAGCTTGGCTAGTCGAAGCATCTCCCCGCGAAAGGCGACGAGGATGGCGCGATCGCCGTGATCCGACATGATCAGGCGATGGGCCGGCTCACCGAAGCGCGCGAGCGTCTTCCCGTGACGAGACAAGAGCCGCACCCCGAGCTCGCCGAGCGCGACGAGGACGCGCCCGTCGGGCAGCAGCGCCGCGTCGTGGATGGCCAACGCGCCCGAGTCTGCGCGCCGTCGCTTCACGACGGCCGGGTGCGCCGAAGGCGACTCGTAGCTAGGCCCGACGATAGGACCGACGTCGATCGGCAGCGTGGGCTCCGGCAACGTATCCCCGTCGAAGCGGGCCACCACGACGGCGATGTTGTCCGGTGCACCGGCGGCGATGGCCGCGCGCACGAGCGCGACGCACGCATGCTCCGGCTCCTCATGCGCCTGAAGAAGGTCACGCACGCCAGCGTCGCTCACCACCGACGTTAGTCCGTCGGAGCACAGGAGCACGACATCGCCCCGACAGAGCTCGACGCGAACGAGGTCCGCCTCGATGGATGCGGCCATCCCCATGGCGCGTGTGATGACGTTCTTGTGAGGGAACTCTTCTATCGCCTCTGGCGTCATCAGGTGCCCCGCAGCGATGTACTCGTTCAAGAGCGAGTGGTCCCGAGTCACCTGCACGAGCGAGCCGCCCCGGAGAATGTAGCCGCGCGTATCACCGACCTGCCCCACGAGCAGCGTCGAGCCGAAGGTGGTGGCCGCTGTCGCCGCGCAGCCCATGCCTCGCCGCGCGGGATCTTTCGTTGCCTCGGAAAAGATGGCGCCGTTGGCTGCCTCAAAGGTCGCCGCCAAGCGCTCGGCCGCCTCGCGTAGCGACGATGCGGCGCGCGGAGTCTGCAACCTCTCGAAGAGCTCGCGGCGCGCCATGTCAGCCGCCGCGTCGCCAGAGGACACCCCGCCCATCGCGTCGATGGCGCCGAGCAGGAGGCCCAGCGCGGTCGCGTCGGCGTGGACCTCGCGTCCGCGCTCACTCGGGGCCGGCGCAGCCCGACCGCCGCGCGCCTCTCGAAGCGTCGTGGCGATTGCCGTGTCTTCGTTGACGTCGCGGCACGTGCCGATGTCCGTCAACGCGTACGCGCGAACATGTACAGCGACCAAGGGTGTAAGGGGAGCCTCCCTCCCCTTGCAAGCGAGCACGTCGGCGCGAAAGGCCCCGTCACCCGCAGCGTCCAGGAGACGTCGCACGAGCGGTTCGTCGGGCCGTCGCGCGTCCGCGCCGCCGCCGTCCGATGCGCCCAGCGCGACGAGCCTCCGCGCCGCCAGCTTCGCGAAGACGCGCACACCGCCCGTCGCCTTCTCGCTGAGCACCTCGCGACCTACGGCCCGCGCCAACGCGCCACCTTCTTCGGCAGCGAGGAGCGATAACATGCGATCACGCGTCACCTCAAGCGCCTCGGGCTGCGCGCGGACCGTTCGAACGAGCATCCGAGCGCCTGTCTCACCGCCCACGGCAACGGCGCGCTCGAGCCACACGCGGAGCGTCGGTCGCGCCGCCGCGATGGCCCACGCCACATCGACGGCCGCTGCATAATCCCCGCAATCGGCGAGGTGGTCCGCCCACACAAGGCGCAGCGCCTGCCCGAGGCTCTTGTCCGTCGCCTCGAGCCTGAGGACTGCGTCGGCAAACGCGCCGGTGCGGCGCGCCACCGCCACGGCACGCTCGCGGTGGCCCGCTAGAAACCACTGCCGAACCACGAGGCCGGGCGGTAGGTCGCGCGCCTCTGCGACCTCGGCGGCGAGAACGCGGCGCCCGTGCCGCTCGAGAAACGAGACCGCCTCCTCGCTCGCGTTGAGCAACTCGGCGAGAATGAACGCCGCCTTCTCGAACTCTCCGAGCGCGACCAAGCGATCGAAGGCGCGCCGATAGGTCGCCCGCAAGAGTTCGAACAGCCCCTCACCAACACCCAAAGAGCTCGCGCCGCCGCGCGCGCGGTGCGGAACGATGGCGAGCCTTTCGCGGGGCGAGGGCACTCCCAGCGCCGGCAGCGCCGGCGGCGCCAGCGCGCCCTCGAGCTCCTTCGAGAGCGGAATCGCGTGGCGGAGGGCTTCGTCGAGATCGCGCTGCTCGAAGAGCTCGAGCATGCGCGCGAGGTACGCGGCTTGGCGTCGACCGATGAGGCCTGCAAGGCGTGACGAAATCACCAGACGCGTGAAGACACCCCAAAGGCGCCCCCAAAGCGACGGCGCGAGCGGCTCGGAGGCCGGTGGGCCCGCTGCGGGGTCGTGTGCCTGTCCGGCGGAACCTCGGAGGCGGCGGCCCAGCTCGCTCACGAAGGTCCACGCGGCGGCCACGGCCGTGCGCACTCGATTCGCGAGCGAGCCCGCGTCGCGAAGGACCGGTCGCTCGGCGCCAACCGCCGCCAAGAACGAGGCGCCTTCGTGGGAGAGCGGAGCGACGCCCAACTGCTTTCGAGCGTCGGAGACAGGCGGCGCGAGCCTCGTCGTCGATGGGGCGACGCTCGCGCCAAGGGAGAGGGCGCTCGGGCACACCTCAAAGTCCGTCACGTCGAGCCAATCGGCGAGGTCTTCGCGCGCTTGGTCGGCAACGGGCCACACGGAGGCGACGCCGCCATGAACCGTCACGACGGCCTCGACGCCGGCGTCGAGCGCCGTGACCTCATCGTCATCAAGCGGCGCTGCCGCGTGAAGGTTGCCCTGCCGGACAACGGGCGCACCGCCAACGGCGCCCGTGGACACGCGCATGGGGAACGCGAAGCGCACGAAGAGGGCTCCCTCCATGCGGAAGACGGCCGCGTTGTGGACCGAGAGCCGCAAGACGCGCGCGCGCGCGGTGGCGAATCCGAGGCGCGCCACATCGAGCACCAGCCCCGAGGCCAGCACCGAACCTCGGTGAAAGGCGCGCCGCGGACGCAGACTCATGGCCGGCCACCGAGAGCGAGCCGAAGCACCACGGAGTCTTCCATGCACGAGTAGATCACGAGCGCGCCGCTCGAGGTGACGTAGGCCAGCTCGCGCCCCGCGTCGCTCGCAGCAGCGAACACGATGGGGTCATGGGCCGTCGTCCAGGCAACGGTCTCTGACTCGGAGTCGTTCGACAGCGCAATGCGCGTACGCGACGCGTCCAGCGTCACGAGGTAGTCCTTGGTTGGCGAGAAGCCCCGTTCGACCACCCCAACGACGGTGGCGCCCCCATCAACGGCAACAGGCGCGACGCGGCCGTTTCGGACGAGCGCCCATGAGCCCGTCGGGCTGCAAGTGGCCACGAGGTCAGCGATGCCCGAGGCGCCGAAGAACAGAGACTCCGCCTGCACCTCAACACCGGTTGGGCGACTCGTGATCGGTGAAGGCACCTGGCCGGGAGCGAATAGCCGCCCGGTCGCTCTGAGCACCATGACGTGGACGCTTCCCTCGAGCCGCTCCGCGTACGCGAGGCCGTCTCGCAGCGCCTTGACCGCGAAGGCGTCGCGCCTCTCGACGACGACGTCATTCCTCGCGCCGAAGAGGTGAACCAAGCTCCCGTCGCCATCGACGAAGACGGCGTAGTCTGCGCGAACGACGCCGAGCGCGGCCAACGGAGCCGCCTCGTTTGGTCCAGCGTAGTCGGACGCCGCGTAACGCTCCGTTCGAAAGGCGGCGGTCGCTCGCTTCGTGAGCACGTGCAGGAACGCGTCGCCTTCATGCCACGTCACGACGGCCGTTCGCTTCTTCGAGCGGAGCTGCCCGACGGCCACGATGCGATGGCCTTCCGGGGGCGCAAAGACGCCGGGAGCCCTCGTCACCGCGTGCTTTGAGTTGGGAATGGCGACCGTGATCAACGTTCCGCCGGCCCCGCGCACATGGAGGAGGCGGCCGTCGGGCGAGAAGACGATGTTCGATGTCGGATCGATGCGCGCGCTACCAGCGTGCGGCACGCGAGGCGCAGCGGCGACGCCGAAGGGATCGCGCAGCAGGCGTACGCAGGCCCGCTCGGCTGGGAGCTCGAGCGTTGCGGACCGCCGCGCTCGCCCGCCTTCCGGTCGCATCGCGACGACGACGCGCGTCGAGGGCGACGCGTCGAGCGCCTCCTCGATGCTCAAGTGGGAGGCTCCCAGGTGTGGCGTGATGGTTGCGAGGCCTTCGCCGCCAACGAGCCAGCGCTCTGACGTGGCCGATCCCTTGAGCCTCGAGGCCCACCGCTCGACATCGGCGGCCGACGGCGGTCGCGCTGAGCGCCCCTCGAGAAACGCGAGCACGGCCCCAGCGGTGACTGCGCCACAGAGTTCGTCGTCGCTCGAGAGGATGCCCCACTCGAACGACGCCCCAAGTCGCTCCGCGCGTTGCGACAAGACGAGGAGCGCCGCGAGCTGAACGATGCGCGGCGCCCCCAGTTGGTGCACACCGGCGTCGAAGAGGGCGATCACACGCCGCGTGGCGCCTTCCTGCCGGTACGCGCGCTCAAGAAAGGCGTGTTCACCAGCGACCACGCGCCGCATGAACTCGTCGGGCAGCTCCTCATGAAGGAGCCACTCGCTGAGCAGCAGTCGCTCGTAGGTGCCGCGCCGCGCGAGCCCCGCAAGGCCGTCGGGCGCGCCTTCGTGGGAGCGAGCCTTTTGCCCGGGTCCCATGACGGTGGCGAGGCGTGCTGTCAGCTCGCCGAGGACGAGCGCGAGATCGTCGGGGAAGAGCGAGAGCTCCTTTCGCCACGGTTCGAGCGCGCGCGGCAACGTACGAGTGCTCATGGCGAGGTCTCGGGCCGCGCGGCGAGCCACTCCGCGAGCCTCGCGCGCTCGACGGGACGCGCCGCAGCGACCGACACGAGGCGGCGAGGCGCGGGGAGCACCGCGATGGGCGGCACCAACACGCCGGCGTGGCGCACGATGGCGCGTTCAAAGACGTCGGCGGGAACGTCCGGCGCCGCGTTCGTCGGCGTGAGCAGCAACGGCGCCGCATCGTCGCGCCCCAGATACAAGGCGCCGTCAACCCACGGAAGCGCCTCGCTCGCTCCCAAGAGGAAGAGGGCGTCACCCGACGTGACGCCGCGAAGCGTCGCGAGCCAAGCGTCGTCGCGGGCGAGCGCCCGCGTCGCGAGCGCACGGGCGACGGGCCCCACGCCGGCGACACAGAGCGCTTCGAGCGCGATGGCGCGCGGACGGAACGTCAGCATGACCTACGACGCCGCGGCCACGATGCGCGCCCGAAGGTCGGCGAGCTCCTTCGGCAGCGTCTCTCTCGTGAACGTCGCGTCGAGCTCGCGCGCGAGTCCCTCGACCTTCAGTCGCCACGCCTCTTGCGCCTCGCTCGGCTCACCCGCGGCAGGGCGCTCCGCGAGAATGGCCTCCCCTTCTTCGCGGAGCTTGCCGCCGCGCGCGAGGGCGCCGAGCGAGCCCTCGGCGGCCGCCGTCACCAGGCTTCCGTTTTCCGACTCGCGAAGCAGCTCACGAAGGGCATCGCGTCCGGCGCGCTGGGCCTCTTCCGTTGGCAAGGCAAACACGATCGGCCACAGGTCGGCCATCGTTGGTTGCTCTCGTCCCGCGAGCGCCGCCGCCGCCGCCACGAGCCGCTGAACGCGAACGATGCGCCGATCGGTCCAATCGATGCCGGCGGCGCGCAAGAGACGAACGGCGTGCGCGATGGCGGGACGCACCGGCGCCAGATCCATCGCGTGTGCCTTCTTCGCCAGCGCATCGAGGTGGCCCAGCGACGCGGCCGGCGACGGCGCATCAGCGCCGAGCGACCAGCCCGCGGCCAAGAGCTCTTCGAGGCCCGCGTCGCGGACCGGCTCGACGAAGATGCGCGCGAGGAAGCGGTCCGCGAAGGCGGCGAGCTGCTCGTCCTCAGGCAAGCGGTTCGAGGCGCCGACGCACACGCGGAGCGGACACCTGAGGCTCGTGTGCCCGCGGCGAAAGGTCCGCTCGTTGAGGATGCCGAGGAGCGTGTTCAGGATCGCCGTCGAGCCTAGGAACACCTCGTCGAGGAACGCGACGTCGGCCTCGGGGAGCATCCCTGCCGTCTCCGTCTCGACGATGCCTTCCTTGAGCTTCTTCAGGCTCACGGGGCCGAACAGCTCCGTCGGCTCTGTGAAGCGCCCCACGAGGTATTCGAAGTAGCGGCCGCCGAGGCCACGCGCGATGCGCCGGACCGCTTCGCTCTTGGCCGTGCCCGGCGGTCCGACGACGAGCAAGTGTTCGCCAGCGACGGCGCAGAGCACCACGAGCTCGACCAACGCCTCGCGCTCCACGAGCCCACGGCGAGCGTGAGCGATGGCGGCCTGAACCTCGGTAGCCGAAGCGTTCATGGGTGACACGCCCTTCGTCGTACCACGCCTCGCCGACCACGATCGACCGCGCGCTACTCCAACCCTCGAGTCACGCGTCCCGTGGCGAAGCGCGCCTCCATTTGGCCGATGTCGTGCGACACGACCACGTCGATCGACGGGTTCGCCTTCTTGAAGTCGAGGATGGCGCGGAGCTGGTGCGCGACCGCGAGCGAGTCTTCGCCGAGGATCCACGTGGGGAGCTTCGGACGATTTCGCACCCGTTCGAGCGCCGTCCCTTGCCACGCGATGTCGCCGATCAGGAGGAACTCTCGTCCGCTCTTGAGGCGCACGTAGAGCATCTGCGTGCCGGGCGTGTGCCCTGGCGCGGAGATCGCGACGACGCCCGGGGCCACTTTGTGCAGCGATCCTTCAGGGCCCGACTCGAGGGTCGCTTCTCCCTTTAGATCGCGCGCCACACCGCCGGCACGGGGACGCCCGCGCTGCGCGGCGTTCAACTTCAGCTTCGCACCGAGCCGCTCGAAATGCGTCGACTCGGTGAACCCGCCGAGGTGATCGTTGTGCTCGTGCGTGACGACCATGACGCTCGCGGCGCCGACGGCGCGCTCTTGCCGTTGCCACGCGTCGTCGTGGTACGCGCCCGTCAGCGTTGGGTGCGACGCCTTCGAGTGGACCGCGTCGATGATCGCGTGCGTGCCGTCGCTGTAGACGAACTGCCAGACGTAGAAGCCGAGGGGCATGCGCGCGGCGCCGCCGCCAGCGATGCCGATGAACTCGGGGAAGAAGCTCTGACCGACCAGATCCGCGCGAGCGCGCTCGGGCAACGCGTCCTCGGGCCCGGCGAGCGCGCGCAAGGCGCCGAGGTCGATGGCGAACCGCGCACGCTCAGGAACGGGCACCTCGCGCAAGCCGATGAGCAAGAGGACACCAAGCGCGAGGGCGAGCACACCCAGCGTGAGGACGGCGCGGCGAAGAAATCGCTTCAACTTGGTGCTCGCGTGTTAATTGACTCGGTGCGGCTCGACATCGCGGAAGCCAACGAATTTGCGCAGAGAAACGCTGGCGCTCTCAACGCCGGCCGGTAGAGACAAACCTGGGCGGGCCTTCGAAGCAGGGACTTTACCGGCAAACGCTCCCGGCGCGTGGCGCATCGCGGAAGTGAGCCTATTTTGCGCCCCCGATGCGACCCCTCAGCGCGTGCGGAGCCTCTCTCCTTTCAGTCGTTGCCCTGAAGTTCGCGGTCGGTTGCTCGTCGAACAGCGCCGCGCCGAGCGCCGAAGCGAGCGTCGATGCGGGCGCCGCCGACGGGGGCGGAAGCTCGAAAATCGCCGCGCAGTCGTTCGAGGAGTTCGCGCCGTGGGCCTCCCCCATCGACGACTACCTGGCCGTCGGGCGCAAGCACCAGCCGGGCAAGTTCAACGCGTCCATCAACGAGCTCATGGCCGCTGGCGACCGCCTCTTTTTCGGCTACGGCGACGCCGACTACAACCTCGGCGAGAAGATCCCCATCGAGATGCGGGCCTTCCGCTCCGCCGACGATCCGGCGTCCGTGGAGGCCGTGGTTGTCCTTGGCGACGGGCAAGGCGCGCCTCAGAAGACGCCGCGTCAAAGCGGCGAGGAGCAGATCGATCGCTACCGCATGCTCGACGGCGAGCTTTGGCAAGCGGGCATCGACTCGACCGATCCCGACGAGCTGTGGACGCAAGAGAACACCACGCCGAAGGGCATCCAAGGCAACGTCTATCGATTGGAAGGCGAGACCTTCAAGAAGCACCGCACCGTCAACGGCGGTGAGCACGTCCACGATCTCGCAAGCTACAAGGGCGCCATCTATTCCGTCGGCTCCGGCGCCGACTTTCGCACCGAGTTCGAGGCGGGCCAGGTCTTCCGCTACCTGTGGCGCTCGAACGATCGCGGGCAGTCGTTTCAAACGGTCACACGCGTCCAGGTCACGACGCCCGGCGAGGGCGACACGCGCTTCATCCACCTCTTGCCGACGAGCGGCCCGCTCTTCGCCTTCGGTTACGAGAGCGTCTATTCGAGCGGCCGGCTCATCGTGAAGAACATCTCCTTCGACGGCACCGCAGTGACCGAGCTCGGCGCGGGGCATCCGCTCCAGAAGATCCTGCCGCGCGGCACGTTGCCGCTGCCCGACGGGACGGGCGTTCTTTGGGGCACGGTAGCGGGTCGCGAGACCTTCGCGCGCGTCGCGCCCGACGGCGCCCTCACGCCGGTGACTGCGCTCAGCGGCCTCGCCGTCGTGGACGTGTCCCTCACGGGGACCTCCGAGGTGCTCGTCCTTACGGCGGCGTCGGTGCCGGGCGCCAAGCCCGCGGCGTGGAACGTCCGACTTTTCGTCGCTGACCTCGCGTCGCTCGAGGCAGCGACGGAGCTCGTGCAGCTCACGCTCGACGTCGCGCCCACAGCGATCGCGCACTTCAAGAACGCGCTGTTCCTCGGCGTCGGCGACGGCCGAATCTTCAAGGCTGGGCGCCGCTGAGCGAAGGCCCACTCAGTCGAAGCGCTCGCGGAGCGACTCGGGCAGCGGCGCCCAAGGGTGCCGCCGAGTTTCGTAGACCGACATCGTCGGCGCTTGAAAGCTCGGGTCCGCGAAGGCGCCTACGGCCACCGCCAAGAACGCGGGCAGGCCATCCAGCTCCCAATACACGGTCGCGCCGCATTCACCGCAGAAGTGGAACGTCACCCGTCCGCCGCTGTCACCGACGCGCTCGTAGACCTTTGAGGTCCCTTCCACCGCGACGGCCTCGCGCGGAAAGCGAGCCTGAACGCCGAACGCGCTTCCGGTTCGCTTTTGGCAAGCAAGGCAAAAACACATCGAGACACGCACCGGCTCGCCTTCGCAAGCCAGCGCGAACTTTCCACATGAGCACGAGGCTCGCCGCGTCGTCATGCGTGGGAGTCTACGCCGCCCAGAGCGCCTCTTGCATGCCGCTGACCATGCGTGACGCCTCCGCGGCCGTAGGCAGGCCCGCGATGTCGCGCAAGATCGCCGGCTGCTCGGCGGCCACCTCGCCGGCGAGCTCGTCAGCCGCGAGGCGCATGGCCTCTTGAAGACGAGCCTTGGCGGCGTCATCGAGGCGCGTGTCGAGCCATGCCTTCACGGCCCACGCGAGCCCGGCGTGAGCCGTTTCGTCGGTCGCGATGCGACGCATCGCGGCGCGCACCCGCGGATCTTGCGCGCGCTCGGCTTGCAACGTGGCGCTGAGCGCGCCGAAGGTCTCGCGAACGCAGCCCTCAACGGCGTTCTCGAGGGCCATCGCCTCGAGCGAGCGCACGCCAAGCGTCGGCTCTTCCGCGCACGTCGGCTCGGCACCAAAGCGGACCGCCAAGGCGCCCGCCACGCGCGCGTGTCGCCGCTCGTCTTCCGCGGCTCGACGTGCCCGCGCGCGCAGCGACGCCGGTGCACCGTGCGCGTCGAGCTCTCGCTCGAGTCGCTCGAAAGACCAAACGCTCGCGGCTTCGAGCTCGGTCATGGCCGCGAAGTATTGGCCGGTGATGGTGTCGCGACCGCCCTCGCGCCAGGACGACACGAAGCCCTCGGGGCGGCGCCCGATGGCGCAGCCGGGATCGCAGCGGAGCGTCGACTCCGTCTCTTTGGAGCAGAAGTTCGCGTTCGGGCCGCAGTAGGTCTGACACGTTGCAGGGTTCGACACGAAGCCCGCGTCGGCGGGGAACGCGCACGGCAAGGGCACGGTCCACGACATGCAGCTGAAGCCAGCGTCGGCAACGGGCGCCGGCACGGCGACGCACCCCGCGTCGACGGGTAGCCCGGTGTCGAGGGTGGGCCCAGCGTCGATGGGCGGCTTGGTGTTGCACGAGTCGCCCTCCTGGAGGCCACTCCCGGGACCGCCCGGCAGGATCGTGTAGGGCTCGTCGAAGGAACCGCAGCCGCCGACGACCTTTCCGGAGCAGCTGCACACGAGCGTGTAGCACCCAGGCCGCGGCGCATCGGGCGACAAGCAGCTATTGGCGGGGATGCCGCAACCGGGCTTGCTCCAGACCTTCACGTTCGGGGGCTCGCAGCCGCCGTCGCGCCATCGGAGAGCTGCCACCATCCTTCGCGCTGCCATCGGTGGCGGCGGCGTCCTCGGTTCCGTTGCCCTCGAGGCCGACGACGCCGCCTCCGCAGGCGCCGAGCGCGAGGACGGCAGGGGCCGGCAGGAGGCTCAGCGAAAGGACGTGGCGGAAAACGCGGCGCAGGTCGTTGGAACGCATTGGGGCAGCGTAGTGCAAGCGCCGGGCCCGATGAACGCCGGCATTTTCCACACTTTCGTGTGCCGACGTGCGCCAGCGGGCACGGGCGCCGCCATGGGGAGTCCACGAATCAGGGGAGCGACCCTCGCGAGGCGTGTCGACCACAGACGACACCCTCACACGCTCGGCAAATCCTCCTCATCCGGCGCTCCCCGCCAAAACCGCGGCCTTTCTCCGCGCACAGAACCGAAGCGTTGCGGCGATCGTCCACGGCGCGGTTGCTGCATCCCACACACATGTCACCCCCGAACCTGACCAAAGAGGCCTGCCATGAAACTCCTGAAGCTCGTCGCACTGTCCTTCGTCACGTCGATGAGCGCGCTCGGCTGCTCCGCGGGGTCCGAGGGCGATCCCGCCGACACCGACGAGGCAGAAGGCGAGCTCGCGGTCGGCAACCAGAACCTCGTCGGCGCCTTCGTCTTCCCTGGGGGTGGCGCGTTTCAGGCGCTCGTCCTCCGCAGCGACGGCACGTTCATGGCCGACGTCGACAGCGGAGTCCGCTGCGCCTCTGCACCATGCACGTCGACCCAGCGCCTGACGGGCAACGCGAGGGTGACCAAGAAGACCATCACGCTGAAGGCCGCGGAGGAGGTCACCCCGATCAACGCGGCGTACCTGGGTCGCTTCTCGTACACGTTCATGGGGTCGACGCTCACGCTCAAGCGTGGTCTCACGACCTACGACTTTGAGACCCGAGACTCGTACTGCTCGCAGCCGAGCGACTGCCCCGGACAGTCGAGCGTTGCACCGATGTGTTTCCCGCTCAACTACGCGTGCGTGAACAGCGCTTGCTCCGCGCAATGCGGACTCTCGCCAGAAGACCTCTGCTCCGAGCTCGACCAAGCCGAGTGCCAACAGCGCTCGACGCAGTGCCGCGCGAAGTTTGGTCCCTCGAGCTGCACGCCAGGCCCGAACCCGCGGTGCACCCGCGACATGGTCTGGAAGAGCTGCGAGAACCGAGGTAGGCGCGAAGGGGAGGCGGCAGGGAGAGCCTCGAGGACGGCGGTCTCTGACGCAGGCTACGCGTTCGACTGCAACCTCGTGCCGGCCATCTGGGTGCAAGGCCGTGGCGCGGCCGTGAAGCCAGTGCGGGGGACCGTCGATGCATCGGGTCGCGATCGGCTAGGCTGACAGGACGCCATGACCGAACGACTCGAGAGCGCCTTCGTGCATCACCGACTCGGGGAGGCCCCGCACCTTGCGGGGCACGAGTACCTCGGGACCGGCGCGCACGCCCATCGCGTGGAGATCGCGGCCGACGACGGCAGCTTCTTTCTCCTGCGTTTCAGCGAAGCCGGCGAGCTGGTGGGGGAGAGCTGGCACGCGTCGCTCGAGGACGCGAAGCGGCAGGCCGCCCTCGAATACAGCCTGAGCGACTGGAAGAGTGTCCCGCCAGCGTAGCGCTCGAGCCGTCAACGCTCGGCGCGCACGTGCTAGAACCAACGCTTCCGCGGTCCGGTGGCACGTTCGCGCGCCCGGGTTGCCTTGGGGAGACACGACACGATGACCACAAGCTCGCTCCGCGATCTGCCGACTCGTTTTGCGTTGCCGCTCATCGGCGACACGCTGGCCTTCGCCAGCGACCCCAGCGGCTTTCTCGGCAAGCGGGCCGCCGAGCTCGGGCCCGTCTTCAAGGTCGAGCTCTTCGGCCACCCGACGGCTTGTTTCGTCGGCCCCGAGGCCTTCGCGCTCTTGCTCGACGACAACAACGTCGAACGCGCCGGCGCCAACCCGCCCCACGTTCAGGCGATCTTCAACCCGCAGGCGGTCCCCTTCCTCGACGGCGCCGCGCAGAAGCGTCGCAAGCGACTCTTGATGCACGCCTTCCGCGAGGAGGCGCTCGCCGGCTACCTGCCCGTGCTCGAACAGGTCATCGAGCGCTATGCACGGCGCTGGTCCTCGCTCGGCCCGTTCTCGTGGGTGCCGGAGCTCGACGCCTTGGGCTTCGGCGTCGCCGGTGCGCTCTTCGTCGGCGCCGATCCATCGAAGGACGATCCGACCATCGCCGAAGCGTTCGGCAAGACCGCCGCGGGCCTCTTGTCGGTCCCTATTCCCCTCCCCTTCACCACGTACGGCAAGGCGCTCAAGGCCCGCGACTTCCTCCTCACGGTGGTCGACTCGGCCATCGATGCCCACGAGAAGCCCACGGCCTCGAAGACCAACGTGCTGGCCCAGCTCATGGGCGCGCGCGACGGCGATGGCGACAAGCTCTCGCGCGACGAGCTTCGCATCGAGACCTTCCACTTCTTCGGCGCCTACGCCGCCGTCATCGGCGGGCTCTCGTTCCTCGCGTCGTGCCTTGGGCAGCGCCGCGACATCGCCGATCGCGCACGCGATGAGATCCGCCGCGAGGTCGGCAAGGGGCCGCTCGACCTCGCGACGCTGAAGAAGCTCGAGTACGTCGACCGCGTCACCAAAGAGGTGCGGCGCGCGCTACCGATCTTGCCCCTCACGTTCTTCGGAACCGTCAAGCGCGACCTCACCTTCGACGGCATGCGCATCCCGGCGGGCCACCGGTCCATCGGTTGCCTCGGCGCCACGATGCTCGACGAGAAGGTCTTCCGGGACGCGAGCAAGCTCGATCCGGACCGGTGGCTCAACGCCGACGAACGGCAAGAACAAGCCTGGGTCCCTCACGGCGGCGGCATTCACGAGCAAGGCCACCGCTGCGCGGGCGAGCGCCTCGCGGCGCTCATGATGAAGGTCTTCGCCGTGAAGATGCTCCAGGGCTACACGTGGACCTTCGCGGAGGGGCAGGACTTCTCGCCCACGCGTGACAAGCTCTTCGCGACGCCGGTGGACGGGCTCAAGGTTCAGACGTTCAAGAACGCGTGATGCCGCGGCGGATGACTCGTAGGCCGCCGCGGCTCTTGCGAGTTCGCGCCCTCAGTTGAACGAGAAGAGCGTCAGCGTCCAGTTGGCCGAGCTGGCGGCGCTGTTCATGCGGAAGACCATCGTCCGATAGAGCGCGCCGCCGGCGTCGCCGCTGTCGGGGCCCGCGTCGAAGGCGTTGCGACGGAACACGAGCGTGATCGTCGCGTCAGGCGCAAAGGCGTTACCGCTAGCCGCGCCGGCGTCGAAGGCCACGACACCGCCATCGGCGGTGGTCTTCACCGCGGAGGTGCTCACCATCTCGTACTCACCCCGACGAAGATGTTGAAGGTCGGGCTGCCGGGGTCGAAGTTGATGACCATCTTCACCGACGAGTCGTCGGGCATGACGGAGGGCTTGATGGCGCAGGTGCCCGCCGGCGCCGTGACGTCGACGTCAAAGCTGAAGTACGGAGCGCCCGAGTCGAAGAAGGCAGGCGACCGCGTGCAGATGGGCCCGCCGGCGTCGGCCACGTCGGCCACGTTCGCGTCGGTGACGGTGCTGTCGGGCACGGAGACGTCGCTCGTGGTGGAGTCGGGCGCGGACGTGTCCGGCAGAGACGAATCGGGGAGCGTGGCGTCGGGGGTGCCGGAGTCGAAGGTGCTCGCAGCGTCGACGTCTTCGTCGCCACCGGTACCCGTGTCTCCGCCGCCGTCGTCGCCGCAGGCGAGCTGCGCGAGGAGACTGGCCGTAAGCACCGGGACCGCAAGAACCAACCAACGCTTCGTCATGAACGACTCCTACCGCCGCGCCGGCACGGGTCTGCGCGGGCGCAAAAAAGGAGCGCACCCTATCACGAGCCGCCGGGTCTCGTGGGCCCCATTCGTGGGATACTCGCCCGCGTTTTGGACCCCGACACGGAAGACGACGCGGACGCCGAGGCGGAGCGTGAGGGCGCCGCGCAGCGCACGCCTGCGTCGCGACCGCGCCGCTACGGCCTCGCCACGGTGAACGTCGTCGAGGCCGTTGTCTTCATCGCGGCCGCGGTGCGCGTTCCGGCGGAGCGCGCGTGGCTCTTTCGCGGCGCCGTCCTGGCGCTCGCGGCGCTGCACGTCGTGACCGCCTTCGCGGCCCTCCGCGGCGCGCGTTGGCTAAGACGCGCGTGGCTCGCTCTTGCGTGGGCGTCTCTCCTCACGCTTGGCGCAGCGACCTGGGCTCTTGGCACCACAGCGTGGTACTTGAGCGAGCTCTTTCATCATCTTGGCCCCGTGGTGGTGGGCGCGGCCATCGCCGCCTTCGGCCTCGTGCTGCTGATGACGCTCCCCGTGGCTGCGTGGGGCCTCGCATCCTGTCGGCCCCTCCGCTCGTGGCGAGACCTCTTGCCTTGGACCGCGGTCGCCATGCTGGGTGTCCTCTCGAGCGGCTATTGCGCGCGCGGCGCGCACGCCCAACCGACCGCCGCTCACGACAGCGACCTCGCGAACACGCTCTCGGCGGCGCTTCGAGGCGCGCCGAGGGCGCCCTCGCGCGTGACGCTCGCAGACGTGCGTGCGCCCGACTGCGCGGCGCCCCCGCGCGAGGCGAACGCGACGCTCCTCGTGACGTTCCTCCAGAGGGACATGGAGGTGCCCAGCGCGGCGTGCCTCCAAGCGAAGACCCTCGCCGAGCTGGGCACCGCGCTTTCCGCGCTCGTGCGCTCGCGCGCGTACGCGGCGCCGCTCGCAATCGACGTCGTCACGACCACTCAGCCGCTGGGCGCGGCGCTGCCTTGGCTCGCGCCGCTGACACTAAGGCCGGGCCTTGACGGCGCGTGTTACCAGGCGCGCTGCGCCGCGCCGTGGCAGCTCGTCGCGCGCGATCGCTTCATGGCGGTAGGCTTCTCCATCGACGCCGACGCTCGCCTCGGAGTGTCGCCATCGGCCTTGGGACCCGATCTCAACGCCGTCGGCGACGACCTCGCAGGCATGACGCGCATCGAGACGGCGGCCTTCCACGTGGGCGCCGATGGCGTGCTCACGCCGCGCGAACGTCTGCGCGCGCTCCGTCGCGGGCCGCGCCCGCGAGTCGACGAAGCCGCCCTCACGCACGCCACCGATGCGGCGCGCGCTCATGTGCTCCGCGCTGCGCGACGACGGTCACTTCCGCTATTCGATCGAGCCCCTTCGCGGGTGCGGCCCAGGAAGCCCGCCTCCACGTACCGCGGCAAGCGGGTACGACCCTCGCCTTGTGCGAACTTGGTGGCGGGGCCGACGAAGTACGAGGCGCGGCCCGACTCGCGCTCGGGCACTTGGCCGCGCTGGAGCGGCCCCTCGGCGAGAGCCGGGCGCTTCTCTTGCCGGGGCAAACGAGCGCCGCGCTCGGCGACATCGCGTTGCCGCTCGCAGCGCTCTTGTCGTGTCGTCCCCTCGTCGGCGGCGACTTTGACGCGCTCGCGGGACGGCTTACGGCGCTTGTCTTGCGCATGCAGCAGCCGGACGGCAGCTTCGCGTCGACCTTCACGGGACGCCCCGACACGAGCCGCGGCGGGCGCCTCTATGGCGACGGCCAGGCGCTCCTCGCGCTCGTTCTCGCGGAGCGCTTCCTGGCGGAGCCTTCGCGCACCGAGGGCGAGAGGAACGCCTTTCCGCCCATCGCCGAGGTGCGCTCCGCGACGACGGCGGCCATGGACTACGTGACCGAACGCTATTGGCAACACCCCCTACGAAACTTCTTCTACGTAGAGGAAAACTGGCACTGCTTGGCGGCGCGGGCCGCACTCGCCATGCACCGGCACGATGGCTACGAGCGGTTCTGCCTCGACTACGTCGCCTTCAAGGCGCGGTTCATCTTGCGCGCGGCCGAAGGCGGTGACGCGGCGTTGGCCGGAGGCTACGCACCGCTCGGCCTCTTGACGGTGCCGCAGACCACGCCCACGGCAGGCTTCGGCGAGGCGCTGGCGGCGGCCGTTCTGCTCAAGCGCGCGCGCGGCATGCCCACGGACGCCGAGCTCGAGCTATTGCGTGAAGTGCTGGCGTTCCTCGTGCAGGCTCAGTGGGATGCGGCCGCCTGTGTCGCTTGCTCGGCAGCAGGCGAGGCCGTCGGCGGATTTTCCCGACACCTGGCCTCTCCGCCGATTCGCATCGATTACGTGCAACACGCATGGAGTGCGCTCGGCCACGGCGGCCGCGCGCTCGGGTTGCTCGGGGACTCCTGAGGTGTCGCGCGCGCTGGCGTATGGGCTCGGATTGAGCCTGACGGTCGCCACCCTGGCGGCGGCGCTGTCGAACGCCGCCGCCGACGCGTATCCGTTCTCGACCTATCCGATGTTCACCGCACGCCGCGAGACGGCGTGGGTGCATCAGGCGCTCGCCGTTCGCGGCAGTGCGCGTAGGGTGCTGTCGCCCAGCGTCGTCACCGGCGGCTCGGAGGTCATGCAGGCGGCTGCGACGCTAAAGCGCGCCGCCGAGATGCGCCCCGACGCGCGCCTCCGCTTGTGCCGAGACGTCGCACGACGCGCCGCCGAAGCGACGAGCGCCGGAGACGCGCCGCCCGAGGGCGTCGAGCTCGTGGCCAGCGAGTTCGACACCGTGAGTTATTTCACCGGACGCCGCGAGCCCATGTCGCGTCGCGTCCTCGTCGCATGCACCGCCGCGGGCAAGCCGTGAGTATCCTCGGCCGACGCATCGACACCTTTTGGTACATGCCGGCAACGGCGTCGCGCCTCGCGCATGTGCGCCTTCTCGTGGGCGCGTATTCGGTGGTGTACCTGCTCATCACGGCGAAGAACTTCCTTGCGGCAACAACGTTCGGTGCGGAGCGCTTCGCACCGGTGGGGCCCATGACGGCGCTCACGGCACCGCCTCCCGCGCTCCTCGTGCACCTCGCCTTCGCCGCCGCCATCGCCACCGGCTGCGCCTTCACGGCCGGCTTCCGTTATCGCGTGAGCGGCCCGCTTCACGCGCTCTTGGTGCTCGCCCTCACGAGCTACCGCAGCTCGTGGGGCATGCTCTTTCACACGGAGAACCTGCTGGCGCTGCACCTCGTGCTCCTCGGCGTCGCGCCGGCTGCGGACGCGCTTTCGATGGATGCCTTGAGGCGCGCGCGCACGCGTGCCAGTGGTGCTCGGGCCCACGCGGAGGAGGTCGCCGACGGCCGCTACGGTTGGTGCTTGCGCGCCGCGTC